>DATENQ010000220.1:0-17547 GCA_035275005.1 Pyrinomonadaceae bacterium
CGGCCACGGAGTGCCGCCCCTACAAAGACCCAAGGATCACGACCCGGGAATGAAGACTCTCCTCCTCTTTATCGGTGTTTTGGTTGCTACCGCGGGTGGCGTGATTACTTATCGCGCGCTTTACGTCGAACCCAGGTCGGCGGTGGTGATTACCGAGACCGGTATTCGCGAGCTTCCCAACCAGGCCCGCGTCATTAGCGGCGCACTCCTCTTCGTCGGCGGCTCAGCCCTCGCTCTCTTCGCCGCCACACGCAAGAATCGTTGAGCTATCAGCCGCGGGCTTGAGCTTTCTTTATCTTTCCAACGAGGGTGCGCGTCTCCGCGGCGAAGGGACCGTTGGGTTCGAGGCGCAGGTATTCGCCGAATTCGACGAGGGCGTCGGCGGTGCGTTGAACGCGCAGGAGCAGATTACCTTTCAACAAATGCGCGGTGGCGAGATCGGGATTCAACGTGAGCGCGCGTTTCACTTCGTCATACGCTTTTTCGAGCGCGGGTTTAGCCTGCGTCAGATCTTTAATCTCGCGCGCCTTTTCCCAGTAGACTCGCGCCAGATTCAAGTGACCTAAATACGACGCATCCTGAATCGCCAATCCTCGTGTCAGCACCTTCTCGGCATCAGCAATCCTGTTCTGACGTAAATAAACTTCTCCCAGCGCGAAAAACGCATTAAACGCTTTCCCGTCCACTTGGATCGTCTCTAACAACGCCTTCTCCGCCTTCTCCCACTGCGCCAGATCCATTTCAGCCGTCCCGAGCTTCAACCGCGCTTCAACAAACTTCGGATAAATCGACACCGCCTTCTCGAAGCATCTCACCGCAAACTCAGTCTTCTCTTTACTACCCTCAGCCAGCGCCGCGACACCCTTATCAAACTCTTTTTGCGCCGCCGCGGGAACATTCGCATCGATACTTCCCGATATCGATGACGTTGTAGACACTGAACCGTCGCGCATAAGCTGAAGCATCACTAACCCGCTCGTAGTAATCGTCATGTCGATGTTCTGTTGTGCATCGCGATAACCCGACTGCCGGATACGAACCGAATACTGCGCCGGCGGCAAACCAGTAAACCGAAACTTACCCAGGCGATCCGTAAACGCCTCGCTGATCGAACCACCACCATCGTAGCTCTCGAGCCGAACCACAACATTCGCAGCCGGCGCGCCCCCTTCAACAAAGCGCACCTGACCGTGAATCTCGACAGTACTCGTTGTCGGGGAGCTTTGAACCTGCGCCAGAATCACTAGCTGACAAACGGTTATCGCGATAATGCTGGAGAACACCAGCAGTAGTCTGATTCTTATCATGGCGATATCTCCAAGGAGGGCTGAAACGCCGTGATTCTACTGCAAACAAAAATGGGAGGGAATAGATTCCCTCCCGTAAAACAATCTCCCGATCTAAGCCCTAAAACTCAAAACGAGCTCCCAATCGTACGGAGAAAGGTAAGTGGAAACCAGAGGTCAAATTAATAGTCGACGGTTGCAGGAAGTCCGGATTGTCTGCGCCGAGATCGAGCTGGCGGAACTGATCCGGCAGCCGCAGCCGCCTGTTGTTGGTTACGTTGAAGAAATCAGCAATGAAGCTGATGCGAGTACGCTCGTTGATCACCCACGGATAATCCGCGTGCAGATCGAGCTGCGAGAAGAACGGCGTACGTCCAAGCTTACCGCGCCCGCCTACCGGAATCTCACCGGCATTCAGGTAAACAGGATGTGGCAGATACTCGCTGATCGGTATTCCTGATTCCATGTGGAAGCCCATACCGAGATTGAGTCCATTGAAAAATCTGCCGCCAAAGCCGCTGCGATCTTTGCTGAACGCATAGCTGGCATAGATGTTCGACACGAAGCGACGATCGGTGTTGAGATAACCAACCTGGAATTGATCGCCGAGCAGGTTGAACTGTCCTTCCGTGAAATCGAATAGTGAACTGATGCCGGGATCAGTCTGACCATTGTCATTGCGCAAGTGACCTTCGTAGTTGCCACGCAAGGAGGCAATGCGGAAGTTGGACAGCAATTGCCAACCCTCGGAGAACCGCTTGTTCAACTCAAACTCGAATGCCCTGTACTTTCTCACCGGATCGCGGAAACCATCAGGTATACCGTCGGGAGTGTTGATGGACGCACCCGTGATCGGATCGATGCCTACACTTCCGAAGCAGACGTTTGAGATTGGCGCTCCCGTTATCGGATCGGTCACTTCCGTTTCGAACCCGGAAGTGCAACCGGCCGGTGCCGTACCGCCAATCGGAAACGCAAACTGCACCAGGTTAGTGGCTGCATCGAGCCGCGAGCTCGGGTTACCGATGAAGAAGGTTTGACCGATATTCGCGTTCGCCGCTTCAGGCGACAAGACTGCCATGTCTTCGACCACTCTCTTCAGGTTCCGGTACTGATAGCGCACCGAAAGCACGAAGTTTTTCGGTAGCTGAAAGTCCGCACCGATAATGTGCTCATCCTGGAACCCCAACTTGGTACCCGCGGTAATAGCGCTGAGATCCGAAGCGGATATCGCGATTCCGTTGGTCAAGCCGCCATCGTTTTCTGCTCCGCTGAGCAGGTGAGCCGCGTCGACAACCGGTATCGGAGCGCCATTCGCGTCAAGCGTGACAATCCGTTGACCGGCACCATTGACCGTGAATGCAGGAGCAAAGCGAGCTCCCGTAAAGTCAAACTCCTGCGACAGCGAGCGCTCAGCTGCATCAAGAGGCAGGAATTCGAAGAAGCGTCCATAGTTGTAATAGACCTTAATGTTGCCGTTTCCGGTTGGATCAACGGTGACGCCGAGTCGCGGCGCGTATTGGCCCGTAAAGCTATACGCGTATCGATTGCCGGTTACTGAGTTGGGGCTGCCGATAACTCTTTCCTGCTCAGTTCGCAGACCGAGCAGCGCGGTCACGTATTTATTGACGCGCCACGTGTCCTGAATATAGCCGGCGTTGTAGTTTCCGCGAGTGTCGAAGTTGGGCGGGCCAAATTCACCACGGAAGATCTGTAACGACACCGGCTTCAGCACGCCGCGAACGTTGTATAACGGACACAACGTGCAATCGGCCGCCTGCTCACGCAGCCGCCACTGAACGTTGAATGGTTGTCCAATCGCGTTTGGCGGGATACCGAGCTCGTCCGCGGGCGTTCCGATCACATTCGTTGACGGAATCGGAAAACGTGGACCACTGCGTTCCCTGGTGCCGGAGTAGAGCGAACGCTGATAAGTGTACCCAAGACCGATCGTGTGCTGGCCCCACATGTTCCAGATCTTCGCGGTGTTGATGTCCCACTTCCAGTTTGAACTCTCCGTGGGTTCAAAGAAGCCGCGACCAACCGCGGTGTAGTTTCCACGAATATCGTCGATCGGTAACCTGATAGCAATCTGGTTAACGTCCGCGAAACCCGTTTCGTTGAAGTTGCTAAAGCCCTTGCTGAACGACGAATTCAGTGTCCAGCTTGGTGATAGCGAGCCGTTGTAACGAACCGCCCAGTTGCGAGTGCCGTAGTCGAGAGCGCTGTCGGCGGTGTTGTTATCGATGTTCAGAAAAGCAAACGACGAGAGATTTGTTTTCGTCGGATCGCCGAAGATTGAAAATGTGACCTGGTGGCTGGGATTCAACACCCAGTCGAGTTTGCCGGCGTAGTTGTAGGTGCGATAGCGCCGCGCGAACTCGCCGCGTTGAAGGAACAATCCGGAGTTGACGATGTCGCCGTTGCCGGCGGCAATGTCGGATTCGTTCGCACGAACGCCCGTCACGATCTCGCGACGAACAGTTGGATTGAACGATCCGAAGAAGAATAGTTTGTCACGCACGATGGGGCCGCCGAGATCTAAACCGACATCGTAGTTTTCTTCGTGAAGCAAGTCGCCTTGTTTGTTGACGCGGGTGTCGTCGGGCTGGCGGCGGGTAGCTTCAAACGAGCCCGGCCGCGCAAAGCCGTAGAGCGCACCGTGAAATTCATTACCGCCAGATTGAGTAATGATGTTCACGATACCGCCGATTGACTGGCCATACTGCGGTTCAAACCCGCCCGTCTTCACCTGAACTTCCTTGATGAACGACGTATTGATGCCAGTTCCCAATGCTCCGTAAGAACGTGAGAAAGTGCCGATGCCGCCGAACGCTGAGTTGGTGATATTCACGCCGTCGGCAACGTAGAGGTTGTCGAGCGCGGAACCGCCGGCGACTGACGGATTGTCGCGTCCGCCGTTGATACTGTCGGTCGCTCCCGGCGAGAGGTAAAACAGGCTCGATACCTGTCGCTGAACGGGAACGTTTTGAAAGAGTTGGTCATTGAGATTCTGACCTGTCGAAGTGCTTTGTTGATCGATGCCACCAACTGTCGCAGTGACGTCGACCGTTGCCGTTATTTCTCCCGGCTCGAGTTTCAGGTTTAACGTTGACTCACGACCGACGAAGACAGTGACATTGTTCGCGACCGAACTCTTGAAGCCCGTTTGCTCAACACGCACTGAGTAGGTGCCGGGCTCCAGATTTTCAATTCTGAAGATCCCGTTTTCGTTGGTTGTTTCAGTTCTTTCACCCGTTTGACCTGTCACTACTATTTTGGCTCCGGGAACTGCGGCGCCAGTCGCGTCAGTAACTGTGCCACCAATCATTCCTTTTGTTTGCACGTCTTGCCCAAGTACGCTCACTGCCGCAAGACTGAGGCAGCAGGCGACTAATAAGGACCAGAGTTTTTTCATATTGGTATTCTCACTTTCCGAAACGAATAGCGGGGAGACGGGGGAAGGTATGAAGAACAACTCTTCACGCGTAGTGGGAGAAGCAATGAAAATGCCAGTTTGAAGATCTACAAAACATTGGAGACTCGCATTTCGCGCCGCGAATGCGATGAGTGTAGAAGGCGCGTGAGTGTTGAGTGATAAAGTTTCAGGCAACCCTGACGACTTTTTTCAATAACCATTTAAATGGAAGCGCGCGATCCAAAGGTTTGAGTCGATCCAAATCCCTCAAGTTTTACGGGTGTTGTAACGTGATCGACCGGACGGGGTCGAGACCGTAGTGCTTCATCTTTGCATTGAGGGTGGTTGATTTAAGGTGCAGGAGTCGCGCTGCCTGAGATTGATTGCCGCCGCATTTGTCGAGTGCGGTTTGGATCAACTCGATCTCGTAGCGTTCGACTGCGTCGTAAAAGTCGATGCCGTCGTTATCGAAGTCGATCTGGCGATCTCGGCCACGGTCGGAAGAGAGTTCTCTTTGGAGGGTTTCGATTTCACTTGCCAGGGCTTGTGCGAGCAGGGTTAGTTGCCGCACGCGACGCTCGAGTTCGGAATCGGTACTGGGATTTGCGATCGTTGGGTACTTCAGTAATTTCACAGCCACACGTTACACACACTTTTCGATTTTGATCTGTGTAATCTGTGTAATCTGTGGATACTTTGTTTCGATCATTCACGACTCTGTACGTTGACAGACAAAGCCTGCACAGGGCTCGCAAGATGCCACAGGTTGCAAAGATGCCACAGACTTTGCCCCTGGCATCGGTTTTCGGTCTTGGGCGGTTAATCTTCCAAGTTGGCCCACACAGAAGTAAACCCGGTAGTCCTTATGGACCAAGTAAAACTGTTCGGACCGCGTCAGCATATGCCTGGAGCTCAATACGCCTTTCGGCGGCATCGACGTCCGCATCTGCTTTAGTTGGATAGGCAGCCATTCTCAGATTGAGCGGCGGTTCAACGGTGAAGATACTGATTCCTCTCTCAGATGCATATTTGCCCAAGGATATACCTGGCTTATCTTTACCACTAAAGTGTGCAATGTCGAGGTTGCCTGAGGAGCCGACATTACCGGCCACTGAAGGGTGAGCAGCCCGATTTCCCTTTTCAGTGGGGTCAATAGTCTTCTCATCTTCACGTAGCATCGAACGGCTCTCCCGTCCGGTGATTGATTTCGTCGCGGCATCAATCTGCGCAGCAGCAGTAAGGGCAGAAGCTTGATCACGGTCTTGGAAATTCTGCAGCAATCGGGTGAAGTTTCTCGCCTCGGCTTGCTGCAATTGCTGCTGCCCCATGGACGTGAACTGCATCCAGAATGGAACCTGGATATAAGCAAGTGTGCGGGCAAATGAATGCATCTGAGCAATCTGGCGAGGGGTAGGCTGAACGGGATCATAAAACACTCCACCGGCGCCGCCGTAACGTGTTCCATGGATGCTGATGATTCGCTCGGGGTGGAAACGCTCCATGAGCTGGAGCAGCATGATATTCTCCGGCAGGATCTCTTGTTTCAGCGCATCCTTCGGCGTTCTACGTCTTCCTGCCGGCGTCGCCGCCGCCAAATCCTTGCTCGGATCTGGGAAATTACGATTGGTTTGTGTAGCGCCTTCTCGCGTTCCGGTGGCAGCATTGTCAGGGAAGAGCGAAGGGACGAGGATAACGGTGTATAGAGGTTGAGTCTTCGACAGATCCGAGAGCAACATGCGTGCGACATCAATGCCCTGCCGCTCGCTGCCGTGAACTCCGGCAATGACCAGAGCCCTGCGGCTGGTCTTTCCCTGGATGAAATGCGCTTCGATCGGACGGCGTCTGGGAGCCTCGTTAAGCCGGCCCTGCCGAATGCGTTGGGCGAGCCACAAATCATCAGCGCGACCGGCGAGTAACGTTGTAATCTTCGCGTCGATGTCGGCATCTTTTTGCGCACCCTGCACATCTGCCTGACCCAAACGACCCAGTAACGCTTCGATAGTCGGCGTAGCATTCCAGACCTTCTGAATGTCGTCGGAGATCGGGCTTCGCTGCACCACAGGGGAGACTGGCGCCGGGCTAATCTTCAGTTTCGTCTGAACGAGCTGGCCAAAGGCGCGATTGCCGACCAGTTGTTGAATTTCGAGCGCGCGATTGGGAGCGGCGGTTGGGGTTGCGCGTGTTTGTGCCGTCGAGCCCTTCTGAGGCGACGCAACTTTTCCAGTCCTGGTTAACGTCCGGGTACTCATGTCGAACAGAGATGTTTCCTATTCACCACCGCTTTGGATCCGCGTGAGCTGAGATAGCGGACGGTGGCGCGAACTGCGTTTTGAGCAGGTCGATTCTTCCAGCGTTTGATGGTTGTGTCAAGGTTTATGGAGGGAGGCGAACATTGCTTTCAAGCGCCGGCGACGTTGAGGCAGCGCTCGTAGTAATCGGGATAGTCGCGCTTCATTCGTTGTTCCAGACGTGTGATGATGTGCGGATTCTTCTTGGCCGTTCCGACCAGATGTGTGTAGCCCAATCGCGTGGCATCGTCTGAGGCAAGGGCGTCGTCCAGGGAGTTGAACAGGTATTTGATCTCGATGTCGCGGAATGGTGAACCATCGCGATGACGGTGATAGTCGATGCAAGCGGCGAGCAGGTATTGTTCAAAAAGAATGTTATGGTCGCTCTTGTCTTCCATGTAGGACCAGCCCGGCTGGTTCGCGGGATGTTCGAGTAGCTTGAACGCTTGGTTGGTGTAGTGTTGGATGAAGTCGATCCTGCGACCGCCGAAGATGCCGCACGATTCACCGCGTTGCCGGGCGCCGCTCGTACGAAACCAAACCCACTCCGCGGGCAGCCAGATCTCGCCACCACGGCTGACTGTGCTCTCCAGCACCTCAGGTTTGTAAAACGAAGCCTTGGGAACAAAAAAGTCGGGACATTGAACGAACAACGGCGCGGAGATGAGCTCCGGCGGCAGTGGTTGCCAGAGAAACACGTCGCTATCGATGTGAATGAAAGGTTCGTGTTGTGCGCGATAGGTCCAAACTTTTCCCAGGGACCACCATGCGGGATCGTAAGACGCCAGTGCGTTTAATTCGGTTGAGACTTCATCGAATTGCAGCCCGAGCTGATCGACGAGGAGCCGCGCGCCTTCGTCGTCTGTATACAACGCCGTGCGAGGGTAGTGTTTTTTGGCAGTCTCCAGTGATATCACCCATGAGAACAGGTGATGGACCGGCTTGGTCCAGTGCGTGTGGTGATGACTGGTGAATGGCCTGCTCCAGAACGACCACACTGCACGCATCAAAAGGCTCCTTTAGTCGATCGGAGAGCGGGGGCAAGCCCCTCTTCCTGACTTGTTCCTTCCCAGGGCGCTCTCGAAAAATGAACAGTCCTTCTGACTGTTGCTTCCCAAGGCCCCCTCAAAATGAACAAGTCAGGAAGAGGGGCTTGCCCCCGCTCTCCGGATCAACGAGCATCAGACGTTGCTGCCTCCGACGCCACTGTTTTGAAGTCTGAACTCCTCTTGAGTGACGGTTCTTTTGCCGACGAGGAGAATAATTATCCCATCGATGCCGGGGCTATCTAATGCCGGCGGCACTATCGGCAGGACATCCAGTCGCACTTTTGGATCGAGCTGATCAAGTTGCGATCCCAGAGACGATAGTCTCGCGGTGGCAACTGCTTCACCATCGCTCAACGCTGTTCCACTGCCGGCAATTGCACCCCAGACAATCCTGGCCTGGTCGACTTTTCGCCAGGCGCTTTTAAGCGCGGAAATGTCACCGGCGATTGCTGCCGACCCGCTATCGAAAGTGGCCATTCCAATCGGCTCGACGAATGTTTTCCAGAAGGGGTCCATTTTGAGAATCGCCTCTTCGGTCCACGTCCCAGACTTTGGAACCTCCAGTTCGATACCGGTTGTTCTCTCGGTAGGCTTGAGCTGGTAAACGCGATAACTTCGCGTCGCGACCGCTTCCGCCGCACATTTTTTCGTGCGGCGACGATGAAACAGCACCCAGTCGCGCGTCGCGCGAATCTCCTGGCCTTGACTCGCCGGCGGAGCTGCCGGAAACAGCAGGTTGCTCTTCTCGGCGACGAATCCGGGCTGGCCAAGCCCCGCGGCGTCTATTTCTAATCCTTTAACCGCGAGCACGTGGTTGTTGTTGGTGGCAGAAAGAACACCCTGGTCCTTGCTGAGAGACGCGGGGAAGTTGAACTCAAACATCGATTTCTCGGTTGGAGTGATAACGGTCTTTATGTTCGTGCTTAACTGATCGGGGTTGCTCCAGTTTCCCTCGATAAGAAAATTAACTTTTTCCGACGCGAATGCGATCTCAATACTGGTTGCAGTTGGTTGCTTCGCAGTTAACTTGAAGTCCACTTTCCCAGTATCGTCGGGGAATTTAAGACCTTTAATGGAGAAATCGCCTTCGGACTTGCCGGACACAGGCGCGTCAATTTTGACTGTTCCCTCAACTGTCGCTCGAATTTCCAATGTCGGCTCGGATTTTCTCTCGAGATCGGCGAGCACCACTTCCACTTTGATATTGGTCTCATCGCCAGCCTTAAGAAGCATGAGATTTTTATCGGTGCGCAGATCCAACCAGATCCCGGTCTGGGCTTGCTGACCACCCGCAGTTGGAGCTTTAGCCAACTGTTTCCAGCCATCAACATTCAGTCCACGTGCGAGCGGAGTCAGTAACGCAGTCGAAGAGCAACTCATGTAAGCAGCAGTGCCTCCATCCGGTAACGCTTCGACACGAGCAGCGCCCTTGAACGGGATCGGTGGCAGAGAGAGCGTTTGTTCGCTTGGCTCGTTGATGAAAGTGACCTTCGGCTCCATTTCCGCACTCGCCGTATAGACGAGCTGCGGAGCCGCTTGTTCCGCCGTAACAAACTCACCGTCAGGCACGAGAATGTCGACTTGCGGTTTCTTCTTCGGATCTTCCAAGCCCTGGATGAGCGAGATGCGCTCCATGTGCTGCGCTTCTTCAAGCGCGTGCGCGACGTAGTCGGGACGAACGATGCAGAAGCGCAGATCCACGCCTTCGCCCATCATCCGCTGCACCTGCTGGTTGACTGTCGCTTTCCCATCGGGCGCTATTGGCAGGTAACCCGCGCTTGGGAGTTCGATAATGCCGCCGCTAATCAACAGCCGGTTGCCCGACGGAATAGCCATCCCCTTTTCAGTGTCCGAGAGCTTTTGGCTCATGCTCTCCAGTTCAGTGATCTTTGCTTTGAGCATGTCTCCCTTGCTTTGGCCTTCGGCCGTCTCAACAAAGATCTGTTGGTCGCTCAACTCTTTATAGACGACGATCAGATCGGCGATCTTCTTCGCTGCTTCACCGATGACCGAGCGCGCGCCGCCACACGGATCTTCCGCCACGACACCGCCGCCAAACAGATCGCGAAGCTGGCACTGGAACTGGAGAATCTGCGCGAGGAAAACGTCCCACGGACGCATCATCATTCGCCACTGCCAGTAACGACGCGGCGGACTGTCCATGCGCTCGCGTCGAGCAATCCACGCGTCGAGAAAGACAGTGGTAAAGCCGGCGCGTGCCAGCACGCCGATCGGAAGACAGCCGCCGTTTGCCGGTTCAGCTCCCAGGCACCACGTGATCTGTTCGAGACCAAACTTCGAGATCATGCTCGCCACGCGCTGGCGTTCGTCTTCGAAATAAGCTGAAGCAACACGCGAGCGCAGGTGTGCTTTAGTGCTGATCGGAACAATCATCGAATGCGGCAACGGAGTTTGCAGCAGTAGTGGAATCGCGCGCACGATCAAACCTTCAATGGCGAACGGCCGATCGGTGCTGGTGGCGCAGGCTTCTTCGCAGAGTTTGCCGTAGACGTCTTCTTCACCGCAGAGCGCTTCGGCGGGACAGATCGTGATCAGGTAGAGATCGTTGGAGTGAGTGGTGGTGATTGGAGGCGCCGCGCCGGTTGGCTCGCATTCGACGAAGTCTTCCGTCGCGTAGACGTTGGCCTTATTGAAAAACTTTTCCAGCTCCTGCGATTTGTCGATCAGTTCCTGAATGTTGATTGACAAGCCCTGCGGTAGTAAGAGGACGCGCCCATCGGGATTGATGCCGAGGCCGGGGCCGAGCTCGAGCGTGTCGCCGCCGCCACCGAGCGTGAGATCGAAACCGTGTACGACGCCGGAGCCGCCGGCCTGATTCGACAGCCGCACCAGATGGCGCAGGTAGTTCTGTTCGGCTTTGAGATCGTTGGCGCGAAGAAATTTGCCGTCGAAGTAATTGAGTCGCGTCAGAGGTGTCGCACTGGGAATGACGACGATGCCATTCTGCTTACTCACGAGTACGAGAGACTCTGCTTCTTTGGTGGCCATGTTTTCGGTTCCTTTCTCATGTGCCGCGGATAAACACCGATGAAATCCGGATTTTTATCCGTGTTATCCCGTTACTTCTTACCGCGCTTTCCTTTTTTACTACTGCTTACCAGTGCTTCTTCGAGGACAGTCAGTTGGAAGTCGCGCATGTCAACGAAATCGTTGCCGTTGTTTGGAGTTCCTTTTGGACCACCGACTGCGCCTGCGAGTGGCGCCAGATCAGCACCGAGCAACGGCGTTGGCCCAGTCCCGAACACGATCAGACGTACAAGCCCGCTGAGCGCGCTATCCAACGTCAAGTCAACAGTCTTCGTCTCATCACCACTGTACTTGGCATCGTTGACCTTGATTACCTGCCAGCCCTGAGTAGTGTCGAAGGTGCTGACTGAGAAGCCTGCCGTTTGTACACTGGAATTCTGAAGTTCTTTGTCAACGCTGAACTGGATCGACTTCTCCGTGAGAAAGATGATCGACTCGCCGTCGACACGCGGTCCGGTATCTGCTTCCGACGTTCCAAGCGTTCCGAATGCAGGCCCGCAGAGCAGGTCCTGAATAGTCGTAGTTGCGACGTGCGAAGGGCGCACTGAATTATCAACAGCAGCACCAGTCAGAACCCACCCGCCGTTATCTTTCTTCAAAACCAGATCGGAAAGCTCAGCGAGCACGACCGCCTCGTCGTCGCGACCCGGAAACAGCAACGTGCGCGCGTCGTCTTCACTCTGCGCGGGTTTGAGAGAGATCTCGTCGAGCGCCGCGAAGCGATGAAACGCCTTCATCAATGCCGCGGGACGATCGACTTCCGCCAGCGCCTGAATAGCAGTGAGCGCATCGAACACATCCTGATCGTCGGGCATGACGTTGCCGTCTGCATCCGTCTGCGCAGCTTCAAGCCCAAATAACAAACGGAGCAGGTGATACGGCGGCGTTTTCACCGGCGCGGGTCCGGGAAGCATCAGGATCTCGATCGTCTCAAACACGCGCGAGTAAGCAGTGCCGGTACCTGCGTTGTTACACGGCTCCATCAGCGCCGGTACTTGTCGCGTCAGGCAGGCTTTGAAACGAATCACAACATGCGTTTTAGCTATCTTTGTTTCAGCGTCCGTCGTCTCAGCCTCGAGGTTCGGATCGTTTTGATTTTTCTCGAACCACTTACCAACGTTGAGACACGCCTCTGCTTCGAGATGCAGCTCGTGACCCGCCGCGTCGAGAGCCAGCCCTGGTCCAACGCGGACCTCGCCGCTATCTTCATTGATCGAGACGCCGAATCCCCAAACCACGCCTTCACGATGCAGCCACGCATTGTGCAGCCGGTGCTTGGCGCGGTGATATGCCTGCTCGGTTTCGAAATCGTCTACGCCGAGCAGCATGCCGAAGTGGTAGCTCAAGGCACTGTAGGGACTGAGCGAGAGCAAGTCTCCGCTGATGCAATTACCCATGTCAGGCGTGTTAGCCATAACACCTCTCTCCTTTTAACTATTCATCTCCGCGCAAAGCATTTAGGAGACGAGCGCCGGCCGTCTGCTGCGCGCCTTCGTTGCGCGCGGCGCGGCTGATTTGTTCAGACGTAAGTTGTGCGAGAATTCCGGTGCTCTTGTCCGCGGCGAGCTGAGCCTTCACATACTCTTCTTCGGCAGAGATGAGGTTTTGCTTCAGGGTATCCGGATTCGAGAGCTTGAGCGCGTTAAGGATCTCGCCGGCGTGTTCGTATTTTTCAAACAACCGCCACGTTGAATCGGGCACCGCCGCTTCCCAAAGATCGACTATCCCGTGTTGCGACGTCTTGTAAGCATCCTCGGCGTTCTTCAGATCCTCGTTGGCTTTATCCAAATCGCTATTGGCTTGGACCACAGCGAGGTCCGTGTCAGGATCGACACCGTTTGCAACTGCCGTCTTGATTGCATCGGCGAGCGCTGCCTCTTTTGCCTCGACGTCATTGCGGGCGTCAGCCAGTTTTGTTTCTGCGTCACGCCAGGTCGTATCGGCTTCAGCGAATTTCTCCTGGGCTTCAGTTAGTTCGCCTTGAACATCCTGGACGTCTTGCAGATTTGCATCGCTCGGATCCGCCTTGGCCTTGAGGATTGCCGCGTCGAGCTCCACTTGCTTGTCTAAAACAGGCTGGAGCTTGTCCGTGTGCAGCTTTGATTCTTCGGTTGCGGCATCTTCGCGATCCTGGAGCAACGCCGGATCGTGTATGCGTGACTTTTGTTCCGGAGTCAGTAACGACTTATCCGGATTGCCTACTTCAACGAACGATTTTTTTGCGTCATCAAAACTCGACCTCGCGCCGCTAATGAAATCGTTGACCGCGGATTCGGCGCGCTTAAACTCAACAAATTTCTTTGCGGCTTTGTCGGTCACGCTGCCGTTCGTCTCGTGCTCTTTCAAGATCGCATCTTCCACGAGTTTCGCGTTCCTGTTTTCCTGATCGATGACTTTGGCAGCTTGCGTGCGTCGCTCTTCGGCGCGCTGGAGTAATCTGGCGGGAATGTCGGCCTCGATACGCTCTTTTGCTTTTTTGAAAGCCGCGCCTTCGACGACGTTAGCCGGGTCGAGTGCTTTGCCGGCGTCGTTGTTGATGACTGAGAGTGGCGGGTTGATAAGCGCTTCTACCCAGGCTTGGTGAAGGGCGCCCGTCAGGGTCACTGCTTGCAATGCTGTCGTAGCCGCCGATTGTTCTTTCGTAGCCGCAGCGACGTCTGCCTGCCCTTTGGTCATGCCCGCCTGGGCCAACGAAAACTTTTCCTGGAGTTTTACTATGGTTGCCTGCTGCGCGCGGATGCGGATGGTGATTTGTTCGAGCTCGTCGAGCAGCTTCGCACCGTCAGCCTGTGTGGCAACCTTCGACAACTTTTGCCGGAGGTCCGTGGCTTGTCGCTCCAGATCGGCGAGTTCAGCTGAGGCTTCGGCTTTCGTGCTGTTAACGAGTGCCAAATTAGATTGCGCCGCCGCGAGTTGTTGATTCGCGGCAGTCAATGCTTGTGCGGCGCTGTCGCTCCGGCTGGTGGCATATTCAAGAATCGTTTTCGGTTCTGCCATAACAGTCTCCTTGTGCTATCGAACGGCGAGGCCAATCGGGACGCCTGGAAAAGGGCGGCCCGCTTTGACGTACTCGCGCCGGATGGCGTGAACAAAATGCCGGCGATCGATGGGCGCTCCGTCGGCGGCGGCGAGAAACGCAGCCGCCACCGCGGCATTGCGAATCACTCCGCCAACCACCGGGTACAGCGCCGCAAGTTCGTAGAGGTTTACGTCGTCGGCGAGGGGCACATCGTGCGGCAGATGACATCCCCAAAGCGCGTGTCGCTCTTCACGATCCGGTTCTTCAAAATCGACGACAAACTCGAGCCGTCGCAGGAAAGCGGCGTCGATGTTTTGGCGCAAGTTGGTAGCGAGAATCGCCAGGCCTTCAAACTGTTCGAGCCGCGTTAAGAGGTAAGCGGTTTCGAGATTTGCGTAACGATCGTGAGCGTCGATGACTTCGGTGCGCTTGCCGAACAGCGCGTCAGCTTCGTCGAAGAAAAGTGCTGCTTGCCCGCGTTCGGCGGCTTCGAACACTGATGCGAGGTTCTTTTCAGTTTCGCCGATCCACTTCGAAACGATGCGCGATAGGTCGACTACGAGGAGATCGACTTTGAGCACGTTGGCGAGAACTTCGGCGGACAGCGTTTTGCCGGTGCCTGGCGGGCCGGTGAAGAGCAGGCGTACGCCGCGCGCGCCGGTGCGATCGCGAAGGAAGCCCCACTCGTCGAAGACGCGCGCCTGGTGTTCCAATCGCGAGACTGCTTCGTGCAATTGTTCGAGACGATCGGGAGGGAGGATCAGATCTTTCCAGGTGGCGCGTGGATGGACCAGCCTGACGCCGGCGGCGAACGAGACGTTGCCGCGCGCGCGAATGCTGGCGGCGACGTCGGTGACCTCGAGATCTCTGTTTTCGAGCTCTGAGAGTAAGCGGAGATCTGTGGCCACGGTTGCAGCGGTGAATGGCTCGACTGGATAACGCGCGGCAAGCAACGGCGCGTGGGCAGACATGCTCGGAACTGTTTGTTGCCACATTCGTTGACGGGCGGATGGACCAAGACGCTCTACTGAGACCGAAAGCAGCGGGCGTGCACACGAATCGCTGTATTTGCCGCAGGTGACGATCGTGTTTGGAAATTCCTGGAACGACGGGATGTTTGTTGGCGCTGGTCCATCTGGCGGCGGCGTGACTTTCATAACCGGCACGGTGCCGCGCACGAGGGTGTGAATGCCGATCAGGCTTTCCACGTTTGAATCGGTTGATGACGGCAGCAGGATGCTTGTAGGTACAGCGCCGGCGTGAGCAACGAGGGCAAGAGCGCGATGAAATGCGACTTCTTCGTTGTCGCCGGTGACCACTACGGCGCATTTGTCGTTACGCTCGATTGCGGCGACGGCGCGCTTTGCCGAGGTTGTTTCAAACCATTCTTCGAGGCCGGCAGTCACGATTGGTGAATCGAGCTTGCGCACGTTTGCGGGCCAGACGTCGATGCCGTGCAGCGTTGACCAGAGTGCTTCCGCGGGTTGCAATGAGCGTTCGAAGAATGGTCCGTCTCCGGTAACGCGCAGCGCGCCGCTCTTCACGAGTGCGCTCGAATCGACTGCATTCCGGAACGCGCGCCGGCTGTTCGGATCGTTGTGCAGGAGTTGTGCGGCGAGACCGACGGTGGCGCGTGGTTCACTACGCGGGTGCAGGCTTCGCAGCACCGCGGACAGTCCCTCGTGTTCTTCGCTTAGTCCGGCGAGGATGAACAGTTCAAACTCGGCGGGCGTTAGCTTCAGCGCATTAATCAGTCGATCGAGTGGATGTGGTTCGCCTGTTGGGGCGCGATCCAATGGATTGCGTGAGAACGATTCCAGCGTTTGCTCGCCGGCCGTGGATATGAAGAACGCTTCGAGGAACCTGCGACCGCCGCCGATAGCGCCATCGTCAGCAGGCAGAGCGGTGGCGAGGAAGTGCGCCAGCCGTGCGGCGAGAATGCCGGCTTCCAGCGTGAGTCGTTCGCTCACGCCGGTCGTCTCTGCTTGTGTTACCAACGCGTCACTCATAAGCAAACTTAAGTACAAATCCCAGATAGCTCACATAGCCCGGATCGAGATCGAGTCCGGCGCGCCGGAGTTCTGTCGAAACATCGTCGAGCGAGAATCGGAGTTCGATCCAACCGGGGTCGGCGACGATCTCCGCGCGACGATGACAAACAAAGTCGATCACGTTCGCGGGCGGTTCGTCTTGAAAATCCAAAATTGAAGATAGGCGCTCGTCGATCGCGGTCACGATCTCGCGCAGTGCTTCTGCTTCTTGCAGACTGGCTGGTTCCTCTTCGCTTGACGGCGGTTTCGCTTTGACTGGCCGTCCGGCAAACACCAGCGCCGCGGGATCGTCAGGCGCTATCGCGACGAGATTCAGCGCGAGTTGATGCAGCACCCATGAAAACGGCCGGCGACTGAGAAGCGGATGGTCCAGGATGATGTCAGGTATGTTGAGATCTTCGAGCACACCGCATAAAAAGAACAGTCCACCCCAACGGGTTAGAACACGCGTTCGCAGATCGACTGGTTTGAGATCGCCGTTTGTGTCGGAAGGCTGATGGTCTGGTTGATCCACTACAAGAGCAACGCTATTTGTATTTGCGGAGTGTTCTGAATCCGGAGCGGACCAGTTGTCTTCATGGATTGAGGCTTGCGCGCACGAGTCAACGATGATCTTGATCACAGCCGGAGCGATCGCGGTCTTTAATAATGCCGGCTCAACTTCAGCTATCGCCAATGCTGCGATCGAGCGACGCTCTTGATCGCTCGCCTCATTCACCCAATGCGAAGACATGATCGCGCGCAACAGCAACGAACTGTTGATGAGCTTCCGGGCTTCGCGCACGGCGCGAGCTGACGGCGGCGCGCTTGATTCACGCAACAGATCGCTAGCGCCAATCTCCGACAAAGCAGCGAATGCCAGCGCCACACATTGTTCTTCAGTCAAACACTCTGCCATGGGCGGGAGTGAACCGGCTTCCGCTAGAACACGCAGCGCCGGAACGATCATCGCGGGCTCAGAGCAAAGTGAATGGACCAACTCAAACACTGCCTGACCTTCGTTGATTCCGTTACGCGACTGCCAAAATCCCATCTGCCTCCACGCCCACGCGCGTCTCAAATCACCTCGACTCACGCTGATCGCAAAGTCGATCAGCGCTTGCCGGCGCGAGTGGTAAACCACGGCCCTTAACGATGACGCATTACCAATCGCACGAACGATTTCGTCGGCCATCACCGTGCTCCAATGCGCGACCAGCGATTGGTCGCTGCTGTGAAGCGACAAAGAGACCTTCGTCGAGAGATTACGCAGACACACTTCTGCATCGTCCGCCAATCCCACTCTCTCAAACGCCATTGAAAACGCTCTATCCACCACCTTTGTCCTCAGCTCGTCAAGCCTTGGCCGCTCCGCCCGCGCCGAATGCGGCAGCCGGTACTTCGTCTCC
>DATENQ010000221.1:0-5923 GCA_035275005.1 Pyrinomonadaceae bacterium
TTATGATAATGCGTGTTTCAAACGGCGGGCGGCCACGGAGTGCCGCCCCTACAGTTGGACTAGTCTTTTGAAACATGCATTACCGGTGAGATACAGTTGGACCTACCGCCGGCTTCCCACGATCGCGCGGAGGTGACGCAATTTGGTGTCGAGCTCTTCGGGAGTCAGTGATGCATACTTTGCGGGCAGCAGGCGGCGGCTGGAGCTTTCAAATACCGCCAGCAGCTCCATGTACTCCAGCAACTCCACATCGCGGCTCGGGAAATAATCAATAGCTGCCTGCTTGAAATGCTTGTCCAGCACCGGCGCGTCGCCGCCACTCTCACGCGCAGCCTCCTCATTCGCGAGCAATAAAACCGCCTCGATGTCAGCGTTGCTGTAACCAATAAGCTTGCTTGAGAAGCTGTCGCGAATCGAAACCAGATCGACGTCGGTCTTGATCTTGTTCTTGCGCAAGAGCGCTTTCGCCACCATCTCGACCTCTTCCGCAGTCTGCACATACAGAAACGGAATCTTCCGGTCGAGACGTCCGGCGCGTTTTAAATCGACGTCGAGCTTGTCCGGACGATTGGTCATCACCAGAAACAGAATTCGCCCGCGATTCGACGTGTCAGACATGAACTCCTTGATACGCGCAATCACGCGCGACGACGTGCCGCCATCGCCTTCGCCATCCGTGTTACCAAAAGCACGGTCGCCTTCGTCGATGATCACCACCACCTGCCCGATGGCGCGAATCACGTTCAGAATTTTTTCGAGGTTGCCTTCAGTTGCGCCTACCCACTTCGAACGAAAGTTCTTCAGCTTGATCGTCGTCAGGCCACACTCTTTTGCAAATGCTTCCGCAACGAACGTCTTGCCTGTGCCCATCGGACCAGTGAAGAGTATGCCCATCGGCACGCGGCTCGTGCGACCTTCGCGAATGCTCTCCGCGATCACGAGCAGATCTTTCTTCACCTCTTCCATGCCGCCGACAACTTCAAACCCGTGCGCCGGCTCGACAAACTCCACCAACCCGAAACACTCGCGCTCCAGTATCTCGCGTTTACGCTTCGCGATGAGACGATCGGTCTCTTTGCGCGCGAGTTCGATCGGGCTCGGTAGCGAAGCGTTAGGCGCAGGCATGGCAGCCGTAGGCGCAACCAGTTCTTTTACTTCTTCACGGCTCAAGTTACTCGTGAGCGCGGCGAGTTTGTGAGCACGCGCGGCAGCATCGGCTCCGCCGCCAAGCAAACCAGAAATGAAAGACTCGCGATCGGCCAGCTCCTCTTCAGCCGCGGGTTGCGGCGTCAGGATCGACGCGATCTGGATCGACTTCAAACCAGCAGTGACGCCCGCGTAACGCTCGGCATCTTTCTCGGTCAACCGGCTATCTGCCAACTGTGCCGCTTCCCTGCGCGTGTCGTAATCCGGCATCGGAACTTCGACGACGGCGACTTTCGGATTCGAGATCAACTTCGGCGCCAGCTCGGTCAGGTTCTCGGAGATCAGCAGCACAACGTTGTCGCCTCGTTCAATCTCCGGCAGCGCCGACCAGCGATGCAGCGTGACGATCGCCGCGCGATCCGCTTCACCCTGAAAATTCGGATCGCCAGCGGGAGCTATCGCCTCCGCGTATTCCATGATTACAGCGGTCTTGGTAGTGCCAATCAACAACCGTTCGAGCGCTGCAAACACACGATCTTTTTCAGTAGAAAGCAACAGATCTTCCAAGCCCGTCACGCCGTCCGCGCGCTTCGTGAAGCGCACACCGGTGGCGACGTTATAAACCGCGATCGTCTCCTTCGAATCCTTCAACAACACATCCGTCAGGAATTCGGTGAGCGCCATCATTTTCCTGTTGCACAGCACGACGTCGTAAACGTTGCCGTGCAAGACAAACATCGACGCCTCACCGCGCAAGTAACGGCGTCGCAGATCTTCAGCCCAGGCAGGAAGCAATCGCGCTTCGCTCATAGGTTAAATTCCTTCAAGCCCATCGGATTTAAGAGCCGCTCAGTGTCGGCAGCGGTCTGTTTGATCGACTCAACTCCGTCCAGCAGCTCGTCAAGCTGGCCCGTCAACTCCTGCGGCGACTGCATTGTGACGATCTGATCTGCAATCAACTGGAACGAGTTCTCGATCAGATCGAGCTGGCCGCGCGCCACCGTCAGGTAGTGATGAATCTCTTTCATCTTGTCGAAACGCTTGTTGATGATGGCAAGGTTCTTCCGGGCAATCTCGGTTTCAGAGGCAACGTGATTTTCATCACGAGTGATGGTTTCCCAGCGCCGCCGATCTTTTTCCAGATCACTGAGATCGATCGAGTCGAGGTAAGCTTCGTAGCGACTGCACGTGTTGGCCATTTCGATGAACGCTTCGACGAGTCGATCAGTCTTCTGCAATTCAGTGCGCAGGAGCTCACCGGTGAATGACGGATTTTGCGCTGCCAGCGAGTGGATCTCCTGTTGTCGTGCAAGTAGCTCAAGGACGCGCTCGCGATCCGAGTCGGTGAGGTTCTTCAAACGGTCGGCGCGCTCAGCCTGTAGCCTCGCCTCCTCTTCCTTATCGAAAGCGGGATCCCAGAGCCATTCCTGAAGCTTCTTCGATCCGGGCGCGTTCACGACCCAGAGTACTTCGAGGCCGACGGTGACTATCGCGAGCAACGGATTAAGTGTGAGAACAGAAGCAGCGAGGCCTCCTGCCAGCAACGAAATGTTGTAAGGGTTGGCAAAAGCAGCCTTGAGATACGAGCGCTTCTCGTGAATCTTCTGCCGGACGAAGGCCTGCGTCGCGGCCAACGTATCATCGCGCAAAGGCGTTACGTTGACCGGCACGCCGTCTTTCCGCATCGCCGGCTGCTTTAATGGCTTAGTGTCTTTCTGGTTCAAGACTTACTCGGGGCGTAGATAAGATCCAGCAACTGCTTCTCGACTGCACGAAACTCCGGTGCTGATTTTAGCGCAATGTCGCGCACGGGGAAGGCCGGAACGTCGACCTGGTGCAGGATACGGGCCGGACGCTGCGACAGCACGTAGATCGTGTCGCCGAGATAAACGGCTTCGGAAACGTCGTGAGTCACAAACAGGATCGTGTTGTTTTCCGCTCGTGAGACTTCGAGCAGCAAACTCTGCATTCCCCAGCGCGTCTGCGGATCGAGCGCGCCGAACGGCTCATCCATCAACACCACGCGCGGATTGTTCACGAGGGTCCGCGCAATCGCCACGCGTTGCTTCATGCCGCCGGAAAGATCTTTTGGATAACGCTCGGCAAAGTCGGCCAATCCGACCGACTTCAGCATCTGATCCGAGATTTTGCGTCGCTCTGACTTCTTCACACCCTGAAGCTTGAGACCGTATTCGACGTTCTCTCGCACCGTCAGCCAGCCGAAAGACGTGTACGCCTGAAACACCATGCCGCGATCGCGCCCAACGTCAGTAACCAACTTCCCGTCAACTAAAACCTCGCCTTTCGTCGGCGGCAAGAGTCCGGCCACTGCTTTCAGGATCGTCGACTTGCCGCAACCGGATGGTCCAAGAAAGACGACGATCTCGCCCGACTCGGGTTTGTCATAAACATCAAACGAAACGTCGCGCACGGCTTCCGTCTCGTTACCTTTGCGATCGATGTAAGTGACGCTCAAGTCAGAGACGCGCAGCTTCGGCGGTGCGCCACTCTGATCCGCGTGATACGTGACGTGATGCTTCGGCACGCCGACGTCGACGGCAATGGTGCCGGGCTCGCCTGATTGTGGAAGTGTTGGTGGAGTCTCTGTTTCGGCCATGTTTAAGATGCTTCGCGCCAACGGAAGAGCAGGCTGGAAATAAGACGAATGAGAAAGTCAGTCAACAGGCCGATGCCGCCGATGACGAGCAGGCCGGCAAACGACCAGGACGCTTTTTGATGCGTGCGAGCGAGTTCGACCATGTAACCGAGACCGTGTTCGGGGTTCACCGCTTCGGCGAGAATCACGTAGGTCCACGCGATCGCGTTCATCACGCGGAAGCTGTCGAAGATCTCAGGCAAGGCGGCGGGCACGAGCACAGTTCTAACCACCTGGGCCTTCGACGCGCCGAGCGTCAAGGCTGTTTGGACTAGCTCTTCCGGCACGAGACGAATCGACGAGACGACGACCGGAAGCAGGTAAACAAACACGCCAAGAAACAGAAATGCGATCTTCTGTTTCTCGTAAATGCCGAACCAGAGAATTAACAGCGGAATAAACGCTGAGATGGGCATGTAGCGCAGCGGCGCCATGATCGGCTCGAAGAACTTGTTGATCGGATCGAAAGCACCCATCAAAACGCCGAGCGGCAACGCGATAATGGAAGCCAGCAGAAAGGCGATCGCGATGCGGCGTGTCGAAATGAGGATCGCGTTCAAGAGATCGTAGTGTAGGAATAGTTGCAACGTGCCGCGCACGACTTCGGTTGGCTTCGGCAAAAAGTCGGGCTGCACGAAGCCACCGTAAGTCAACACACACCACGCGCCGAGAACCAGCACCGGCGCTACCAGTCCAAGGATAAACGCCGTCTGCTTCGGCAGCGGTGAGCGAATCGAGAAGAGTGTGCTTTTCTGTTTCGCCATTCGAATAGTTATTAGCCACGGATTACACAGATCAACACGGATTAGATTTATCTGTGTTCATCGGTGTAAATCCGTGGCTCTATTTCACGAAGTCGCAAGGATCACTTTGATATCAGTGCGACGATTTTGTTGCCGCCCGGCTTCAGTGGTGTTCTCGGCGATCGGGTTCGACGAACCGCGTCCGATCGTCTGGAAGCGCGTGGGCGGAATGTTTGGGAAGTTCTTGACGATGTAGTTCTTCACTGACTGCGCGCGGCGTTCCGAAAGCGTCAGGTTACCCGTCGCGGATCCGGTGCTGTCAGTGTTTCCTTCGATGCGCAGGACCGTGCTGCCGAACGAAGTCATTGTCTCGCCAAGCTTGTCGAGCAACAGGTACGAACCGGGCATGATCTCGTCAGAGCCGGGCGTGAACTGAATCTGGATCTGTTGATGCAAAATCGGGACGTCTTTTTCAGACGGCGCTTTCGCTACGACCGGTGCCTCTTCGACTTTCTGTCCCGGGTAGTAAGAAGCCACTGCCTGCAGGAAGCGCGTGTCGGCCCAGGCTTTCGCATCAACCGTTTTGTCGACCAGTCCTTTCTTGCGCCAAATGACGAAAGCGGTGTCGAACAGTGTTTCGTAGTGTGCTTTTGGACCAGCCAATCCGTAGAACTGCGCGTTGTCCGCAAACGGCGTGAGCTTCAGACCCGACAACATTCCGGAAACCGTTTCGGTGTCGAGTTTGAGCGCGCGGGCAACAACTTCATACGACCCGTTGGGATTGTTCTTGATCATCTCGATGCCATCCAGCCAGCCACGCACAAAGTCGCGAACTGTTTCCGGCGCTTGATCGATCACGTCCTGACGCGCGCACAGCGTGTCGGCGATGATGTTCGTCGCTGCCTGCGTCGAAACAAGCACGTGCGCCTCGGAGCCACGCGCAGTCACGGCGCTCGAGAGATCAGGTTCCCAGGTGACCGCGGCGTCAACCTGCTTCGCTTTGAAAGCGGCGGCAGCGGCGGGCGCGTCCTGCGTGAAGATAATATTCTTCTCAACTCCGGCGCGTTCGTCAGGCGTTAGTCCGGATTGCGACAAGAGATACAGCAGCAGGAAGTGTGACGGCGTAAACTGAGTACACGCGATCTTGTGACCTTTGAGCCCCTCGATTGAGGTGATCGTCGAGAGTGCAACGATGCCGTCTCCGCCGCGTGACCAGTCCTGCATGATGATCGACTTTGCTTTCTGATTTTGCGAGGCGAGGATCGACGCTTCACGGGCCCAGTTGTCGACCGTGTTCCACATGATGTCGACTTCGCCACTGCGAAACGCAGCGAGCTTTGCGGCCGGATCTTCAAGCAGCACAAACTTCACGTCCATG
>DATENQ010000222.1:0-3251 GCA_035275005.1 Pyrinomonadaceae bacterium
AACGCTGACAACCAGTTCCCGATTGTCGGCCTGGCTGCTGTGCGCGTTGCCGATCTTCATCGCGTTGGCAGTCACGGTGCTGAGTCCTGAGTACATGAGCGTGTTGTGGAAGGACCCACGCGGTCATTACCTGATCGCAGCGGCCCTGTTCATGCAGATCACGGGTATGTTGATTGTGAGAAAAATCCTGAACATAAAGATCTAACCAAAAACAAAACACCAGGCGCAGGACCAATGATAATCATAGTCGCTATCTCCACTTTCGTTTGTATCTCACTCGCGTTGCTGGGTGTTTACTGGTTGCTCTACAAACCGCAGAGTGCAGCCACGGAACGACTACGCCGCATGGGTGGTGGTAAGGAAGGCAGTGTCTCGGGCGTGCAATCGGTAGCGATGTCCGACGACCGTCCCGCGGCTGAGCTGGCGCAACGATTAGCAGAGCCTTTGAACAAGCTGCTGCCGCCATCCGCGACCGAAGCTAAAAAGCTGCAAAAGAAACTGATGCACGCCGGCTTTCGTTCCGCCGAAGCCCCGCTCATCTATCGCGCAATTCATCTGAGCTCAATGGCCGCCTTCCCGCTCACAGTTGCGGGCGTGTGCGCGTTGACCGGGCGACCGCTCGACAGTGCGCTGATCTACATAATCGTGGCTTTTGTCGCCGGCTTTTTCCTGCCACGTTTCTTATTGAACCGGACGATACGGAAACGCCAGCGACTTGTCCGTTGGGGTATGGCTGATGCGCTCGACTTGATGGTTGTTTCCGTCGAAGCAGGTTTGGGTTTGAACGCAGCTATGGTGAAAGTCGCCACGGAATTAAGAGACGTACATCCTGACGTTGCCACTGAATTCGAGCTCGCCAATCTCGAAATTCGAGTCGGACGCGAGCGTGACGAAGCGCTGCGGAACCTGGCGGAGCGCACCGGCGTCGACGACCTGCGTAGTTTCGTCGCGATGTTGATTCAGACTGATAAGTTTGGTACCTCGATCGCTAAAGGACTGCGCACGTTCTCGGATGGGCTGCGCACGAAACGCCGGCAGCGCGCCGAACAGGAAGCGCAGAAAGCGGCGGTCAAGCTGTTGTTCCCGCTGGCATGTTTCCTGTTCCCGACGCTCTTTATCGCTATCCTTGGCCCTGCTTTCCTTAACCTCGCTGACGTTCTCGACATGATGTAGAGGAGTGGACCAGTGAACAAACGTAGACTCATTGCTGTTCTTATAGCTTTAGTGTTGACCATTGGCGTGACTGCGATGTGGAGTGCTTCCACCATCCAGCGCGAGGGAGACCCGGATGCGATCGTGCTTGAAGATTCGGGTTCTGAAGCAGGCAGCGTCGATCAGCCGAAGAAGAAGGGCGGAAACAAAGTAGTAAAAGTGCTGGCAGCGCCGTTCAAGGCTTTCGGAAGACTGTTTGGCGGTGACGATACCAACAAGATCCATCGCATGACCGAGAAGGATGCCGAGCGCTTTGCGAGTGTGGGTGTTACCAAGATCGAAGATGCGCGCAACCAGTCAGTGAAGAGAGATACTTCGTCTGCATCAGCGCGCGAGCATTTGGAAGTCGGGCGCGAGTATCTGGTTGAAGGTCGTTACAGCGAAGCGATTTCAGAGTTGTCGCTGGCTGTTTCGCTCGATTCGAAGCTGACCGAAGCTCACAATCTTTTAGGCGTCGCGTACGACAAGAAGGGCTTTGGCGACCGCGCCAAGGATTCGTTCGAACGCGCCGTGAAGCTGGAAGAAGATGCCGACACCCTGAACAATCTCGGTTTCTCGCTGTATCAGAGTGGTAACTACCGGGCAGCCATCGATCGCCTGAAGCGTGCCGCGAAACTGGCGCCCACTGACGAGCGCATCCTGAACAATCTCGGTCTGGCGTATTGCCGCCTGGGCAAGATCGACGAAGCTTACAAGGCGTTCGCACGCGCGACTGGACCGTTAACCGGAAACATCAACACCGCGAAGATGCTCGAGCGGTTTGGTCGTGAAGACGATGCTATTCGTTATTACGAGGCAGCACGCGAGATCGAGCCGATCAACACGTTCGCGCTCCGGCGGCTGGCGGATCTTTACCAGCGCGTAGGACGTGCGAGCGAATCAGAAGCCGCTCGCGCCGCGCTCCAACTTGCTTCCAACAAATAGGTCCAATAAGTCCTATTCTTGAAAAGAGAGAGACTCACATGTCGCACACCGCAATACTGACGCGCGCGGAAATCGAAAGCATGGGCCCCCCGCTACCTGAGGAAATACAGGACACTGGTATCTCAGAAGCCTTTCTCTGCGATCTCGCGTTGAAGCACGTCGCCATGCTGCCCGAACCGACGACTTCCGCAGTCGCCGAAAGCATCAATCTGCCACGCATGCTTACCGAGGAGCTGCTCCAGAAGCTGTACCGGGAAAAGCTGATCGAAGTGAAGATGCAGTCGGCGGTTGGTTCGACGCGATACGCGATGTTGGACCATGGTTGGGATCGTCTGACGCGCTTGCTGTCACTTTGCGGTTATGTTGGACCAGCGCCTGTTTCTCTGCGCGACTACTCGCACATGATGAAGTTGCAATCGATACCGTCCAACACGGCGTCGATGGAAACTGTGCGCGAGGCGTTTCACGATCTCGTTCTGCCGGAATCACTGCTGCAGACGTTGGGTTGTGTCATCAACTCGCGTCGCTCACTGTTTCTAACCGGGCTGCCGGGCACTGGCAAGACTGCTGTTGCCGAGCGCATCAATAATGCCCTCGCCGGCGGCATCTGGATTCCGTACGCGGTGGAGATTGACGGGCAGATCATCAGAGTTTTCGATTCGCACTGTCACGAAGCAATGCCGGTTGATGAAACTCCGACTGACTATGATCGTCGCTGGGTGTTGATCAAACGACCGCTTGTCGTCGTTGGTGGTGAGTTGACCCTCGAGAATGCCGATCTGACGTGGAGTGAAGCAGCGAAGTTTTACGAAGCGCCGTTCCAGATGAAATCGAACGGCGGCACATTGGTGATCGATGACTTCGGCCGCCAGCGAGTGGCGCCGCAGGATCTGTTGAATCGTTGGATCGTTCCCCTCGAACGGCGCGTCGATTATCTCGCGCTGCACACCGGGAAGAAGATTGAAGTTCCGTTCGAGCAGCTCGTCGTGTTTTCGACAAACCTCGATGAGAAGGATCTCGCCGACCAGGCATTTCTGCGACGCATGGGTTATCGCGCGCGCGTCGAGCCGCCGACGGCTGGTGCGTACACGGCGATCTTCAAGTATCAGGCTGGC
>DATENQ010000223.1:0-4599 GCA_035275005.1 Pyrinomonadaceae bacterium
TACGCTTTACTAACACGGATGGCCTGCTCGATGTTTACTTCTCTCAGCATCACATTGGGCAGATAAACTTAACCGACTGAACGGCGGAAAAGTGTTTACCATGTCTCCGAACGTGTGTTTAGGATGTCTCCGGTCTATACAGAAGAGGGGCTTGCCCCCGCTTCCAGCTTGTGCCAGGGGATTTTGCCGAAGCTCTGCAGACAAAACATGCACGGCGATCCGGTGTAGATGTCGGGCGTTAGTGATTGCGCGCGTAACGCTGCGAGCGCGTCGGTTCTGCGTTGCAACTGTGCCGCGGCCAGGGCGGTGAACTTCTCGTAAGCCGAAGCGAACGATTCAACATTCAAATCCGCGACGACGTCGCTCTCCTTAGCTCCTCCACGAAAACCCGAGAGATTGCAGCACAGCGAGAGGCGCCCGCGATAGTCGATGTTCATGCTCGTGCCCGCGAGCGGTGCGCACGGCGGGCGCGTTTCATCGACGTTGTAGTAACCGACGTCGATGCCGATGTTCAATTTGAAGATGCGCGCGAGAATCGCGATCTCCTGCCCAGCAGCACGCTGCTCTTCGAGATTCAACGCTGAGTCGTCTGCGACGGCGCTCGAAGTCGGCATCACATGAACGAAATGCAGCGAGGCAGCGCCCATTCGCGCCGCGAAGATGGCGATCTTCTCGAGCTGGTCCACGAGGTCGCGACGGATCACGATCTTGATTCCGAACGGCATCTGCGACATGTAGCAACGCGAAAACGCACGCACGAGTCGATCGAACGATCCCTTGCCACGCCAGCGATCGTGATCTTCGCGCGTCACGCCGTCCAGACTGAAAGCAACGTGCGAAACGGAAGCGCGATTCTCCTGAAGGGCAGGCCACACGCGCTCGAAGTGCCAGCCGTTGGTAACAAAGCTAACCGTCAAGCCCGCATCGCCGATCGTCTTTATCGTTTCCGCAAACTGTGGATGAAGAGTCGGCTCTCCGCCGGTGAAGTTGATCCGTGTGACGTTGGCGGCAGTGCAAGCTTCAGCAAGCACGCGACGCAAAAGCTCAAGCGGAAAAAACTCGGCGTGTGAACTGTAGAGGTTTTCGTCAGCGCGGAAACAGTAGCTGCAATGTAGATTGCAGATGTTGGCCAACTCGACGCTCAAGCGCCGTGGTCCATAATCGTCGCCAAACGAAGTCTCGGTGTCCATTAATATGCCTGCATAGCTTGAACGCCAACCTAATGCGGTAGCGTCGGGTCAATTCCCGCATTGAGATAACAACTCGGCAGCACGACCCCAAATTAGTAGATCGCGGCCGGCGGAGAGGTCGAAGCCAGTAGCTTGTCGTGCCAGCGCGGAGAGCACTCCCAGATTAGCACTGGCTATGGCTGTGTCGAAGGTGGCCCATGGACATGCCTTGATCAGCCGCAACATAGTTTCCGTTTGCGTGAGTTTACTGAGCCGCGTCTTCTCCTCACCGTTCAAACTAGTGAATAACAACAAACCAGGTGAGGCGTGTGCCAGGTGCGGAGATCCAAACGCCATAACTGGTTCGAAACAGGTCTTGAACCTGCTGTCACCCTGACTGCTAACTGCAAAGAATTTGCGAAAACCGCGAGCGAGGACTTCACCATCTGCCAAACTCAGCAGCAACAAATCATCCGAAAGATACGGCCAGCGCGCGCGCGTCAGTTGCAGCGCCAGCGTCGATTTTCCACTACCCGACGGACCAATAATGAGAATGCCCTTTCCGCTCATGGGATTAATCACACCGGCGCTGTGCAGGTCAAATAACCCAAAGCGTCTCAATGCAGCACAAACTGCAAATGAAGCAATCGTAGCCGGCAAAGGGTCCTCTGGATCAGGCAACTTCGCCAACGAAACATCGACAGTGACCGGCGTGCCGCTAACAAGATGCACCATCGAACCGCGCAGCGCGAGATAAAAGTCGGCGCCATCAGCGTAGCAACGCCCACCTTCAGCAATTTCAAACTGGTTCAGATGATGGGGCAGCTCGAGCGACGTTTCGCAGCAAGTGAAATTAATGCGAATGTCGGGTGATTTGTCGGGAAAGGAGACTGGAGTCAGTTGCCAACTGCTAAAGAAAACTTCTATCAGGCTTCGTAGTCTTTGATCGGGAATCTCGACAAACAACAACCGACCGGCGACCGAGTAAAAACCCCGGGACGCCGGCCGGTCAGAGACCTGATTAACTTTCATGCAACCGAATTTCTATTTCTTTAGTTGGTCACGCCGCTGGTAGCCGCTTGAAAGAACGTGGTTGCTTCAAGAACATCAACAGGCACGGATATGGTCGGTTCGACAAACGCCTTCTTAATCTCGCTGCATTCCCTGCTTACACCATTCCCACTGTGCAAACCAGCGATCTCTTCGTTGATAATCTCGTTTTGCTTAGCCAAGTTTAACGCCTCCTCGAGTCAGTGTAGTTAATATATGTTCTTGATCGACTCATGGCAAACAAAAATTTGGACCATGCGTCGATTCAAGTACAAACGATCAAGGGTTCTGCTGAGTCGTTTTAGCTGGTTCAGCAAGAACCAACCGCAAAGCTCGTCTTTCGGCGCGTGTAAGATCGGCACGAAGAAACAGCCGAATATTGGGGGACAGTTGCCGAACCGCATCCTCTACCGGGAGTTTCGAGATATCAGCATCAACTATCGAAGTGGTCAGTTCCTGAATGTCAACCGGAATGCCGAGCTCTTCACCGATCTTTAGCAATACCAGAGACAACGGCTGCTTTTTGGCTTTAACCGTTAGCAGATTGTCCTTTAAATGGATCTGAAGAGATTTCTCCTTCTCTTCGCCTTCGCTTTCCGGTTCAACTCCGTCTTCCGTATTTCCTTCAATCAACATTGACTGCGTAGATCCGTTCACAGCAGTCAAAGGTGGCTCACCCTGGTTCGCATCGTACAGGTAAATCGCCAGTGCTTTCGGCTGCTCATCGGAGCTGATTTCGTAATCCACGTAGACCGTGGGCGACATCAACTGGAGCGCGGGTTCGAGCGTGAGTTGGCTGAACTCAATCGTAAGCAACTCGTTCTGTCGCTCTGTCCCAAGAAAGATGGGCACTTTCAATCGCTTCGAAAGTTCCTGGGTGACCTCTGATACTTTGGCTTTTTCTGCCTTGAGTGAGATGTTCAGGATTGGTCGAGTCTTTACTGTCAGCTCAAACGGAAGCCTGGCAGCCGGCTTCGATTCCTTCTTCGCGTCAGCTTCGGGGTGTGTTGGTTTCTGCGCCAGC
The DNA here is from genome assembly GCA_035275005.1 of Pyrinomonadaceae bacterium. Lineage (GTDB taxonomy): Bacteria > Acidobacteriota > Blastocatellia > Pyrinomonadales > Pyrinomonadaceae > PSRF01. The sequence continues at coordinate 3,244 of DATENQ010000223.1, forward strand.
GCGATGGTGAACGACGTGAGGCACACCAAAGCGGCCATCGCATAGTGACAAAAACCTGTGCGTTTCAAATTATTACCTGTATCCTTTTGCGTATTGAGCAGTTCCGCTGAGGCGACTGACCGCGCCTTCGATTCTGTTGAACCTAACACGTGGAAAAAATTCCGTCAAATTTTAGTATCTCCGGTTTTGAATAGTAGACGGAACGGTCGTACGAGGTAATACGCGAAGCTCAGCTTCGAGGGAAGCGGGCGGGCGCCGAGATCGCTGTCGGTGGGCTGAAGCATGTGCAGGACGTAACGAGCCCGCGCGCTGAGTGTTTTTCGCACGCCGAGGTTGTATTTGAAGATCTCGCGTGAAGTGGCGGGCACGTGGGTTGTGCCACTGAAAAGATGCTCGACGATGTTTTCCGCCAACGACGGCAGGCGTTGATCCGCGTCGCAGCGTTGTTCCACTTCGGGCGGCAGAGGCGCGTCGAGAAGATGTTCGGCGAGATAGAGGCCGAGTAGAAACATTCGTTCGCTGTCGGCGTTCGTGGCCCGTTTCAGCAACGCGTTCCAATCGATGGCGCGCCGCGAGATCAACTCGGCGACGTCGCAGATCCAACCCAGCCGTTCCCAAAGATGTCGCGAGCCGTGGATGCACAACGAGAACAGCAGATCTTCCGCGGAAAGTGTTTTTACGGGGGTGCCGTTGAGATCGATGTTTACGAGGTTTTGCCACAGGGTGTTGGCGTCGACAGTCGAAGCAAACAGGTGTGGCGCGACTTCCCAGTGCAACTCGACGATCAAGCGGTGATTGTCACGCGCGAATTGCAGGTTGTGTTGCGTATGGAGCAACAGTTCCTGTTGGCTGAGCGAAAGAGACTTCGTTGGCGTGTAGCCATGGGCCAACAGGATCTCGCGCGCTTTCAGCACGTCGTTCTTGTTGACGATGACGTCGAGATCAACGAAGCGACGCAGCGCGAGGTTGTCGTAAGCGAAAAGAGCAAGGACCGGGCCTTTGTAAGGGATCGCTTCGATGCCGGAGTCTGCGAACGACGTGATGAGTCGAGAGAGTTCTGCAGTGAGGATTGTATTGCGTGCTGAGTTTTCGAGATAGTTCTTCTTTAATTGAGAAAGCTTATCGCGCGGCACGAGATCTGACGCGTGTCTCTCCAGTTGCAGATAGAGCAACGGTACAACCGAGTGTCGTTGCGCGAGCAGAAACAAATACTCCCAATCAACCTCACTTGCCGCAAGCTCGCGCATCCGCGCAAGCACAGGCTCGCTCGCCCTCGTCCTCGCACAGCAGAGCAACAATTCATGTCCCGCACGTTTCATCTTTGTAGGGGCGGCACTCCGTGGCCGCCCGTCGATC
>DATENQ010000224.1:0-3189 GCA_035275005.1 Pyrinomonadaceae bacterium
GCTTTCTCATATCCATCTCGTCGAGCCGGCCGAGCGGATAATTTCCCTGTGCTCCTCTAATCACCGTGCCGTCAGACATCACGCGGGTGTGACAAGTGGCGCAGGAGAATTCGCCGATCTCGACGTTTCCCTTTTCTCGGACGACGTAAACATTGAATGGCATCTTGCCGTCTGAGGAGACAGGCATTTTGCTTCGCTCGTACCATGACGGATCTCGCACGTCTGTGATCTGGTTAAGTCCGCCGAAGAAGATGGGTGCGTTAAAGACGAGTTCACCGGCTTTGATCCAGTCGTCTTTGGTCTTGAGTTTTGCGGGATCGAAAGCTATCTCAGGCTCTTGCTGTTTGAGCCATTCCATGTAGCCCGGCGGCTCTTTTCCCGGCACGTAGATCGGATAGGTTTTGTAGATGGGTAATTCCGCCATCCGGTAATAAAAATCAGCGGCGACGAAAGTGGGTGTGTACTCAGTGTTAGCGAGCGGAAGCTCCACTGATTTCATCTCCTCGTCGTCCCAGATCTTAGGAACTACCACGACATCCTTTGCGGGAGTCTCGACAAGTTCTTTTTTCGGACTCTGCGCGCTGCTTTTATTTATGAGCACAACAAAAGCCGCTGTTACGAAGAGAAGAAGAGTGACGCACTTGAGAACCCGGTATTTCATGATTTAAATCTGCGTAATCTGTGGATGGATCGGCTTTGCAAAAAACTCCGAAAGATGCCACGGGCTTGTCCCGTGGAGTTTCATGTAGTCGCTACATCAATTTGTTAGTTTGTCAGGTCTGGATGCCACGGCCTTGCGCCGTGGAGGTTCACGTTCCCAGCTAAATAGCAACAAACGTGAGGCTCCACGGGGCAAGCCCGTGGCATCAGGACGCTTATTTTGGATTCTGGTTTAGCAGCAACGTGAGATTCCACGGGACAAGCCCGTGGCATCTTTGGATTTTGAGACAAAGCTATTTCAACCTGGATAACTTACAGAGTGCGGGCGCCGATTCGTTCGGCGATGATCGATAGGGGATCGATGTTGTGGTGCTTGTTGCCATTGCCGTTCGTGAAGACGAGCCGCCTCGCGACGATGTGCATTTCCGTACATCCGGAGATGAAGGAGTCGACCCTGTACTTTGCGAACAGGCTCTTGAGAATCGGTACAAGCTCGTAGACGTTGGGCCGTTTCTTGATTTGATAAATCAATTCGTGATGAATCAGCTCCTGATCGCGTTCATCAGGAAGAACGATGTACTCCCGTGTGGCGGCCCAATGCTCGTGCTCCTCAAACAGACGAATTTCTCGCGCGCCTTTCGAGCAAATAAGCAGGCGCCTTTCGGGCGACTGAATGATCTGTTCGAACATGATGTCAACCAGCGATATGAGTCCGTTCTTAAGATCCGGAGGAAGTCTTTTCAGCAAGTTGTGCACCGTCACGCAGCAAACAATCGTTTGCGTTGCTCCGAGGAACGACAAAGCGCGCAGACTCTTAACTAACTTTTCCAATAAGTCGTTGTAGTCTCCCGCGAGGATGGCATCCGTACGGTCCGGAATTGTCGGATCGGAATACATGATCACCTTCGGCGATTCCTGCTCGCGTTCACGCAGACTGTTTTCGTAGATGGCTTTCAGAAACTCGGCCGAAGCCAATGGTCCCATGCCGCCGAGGATCCCGATCACTTCATCTCTTTCGGGCCCGGCGATAACTTGTTCATTCCTGAGGGTTGAGTGGGTAATTAGATCTAACATATCAAAGTCTCCAGCAGATCAAGGAGCTGCTTGCCTGACGTATTCGCTTTCGTGGAGCTTCTTCAATTGCTGTTTCAAATCTTCAGAAATCATTGCTAATAGCTGCGCTTGAGAGGTTTGAATGAAGAAATGATCTCCGGGAAGCATGCGCAGTGAGAACGCACCAGTGGTTTGCGAGCGCCAGTCTTCAAGCTCTTCATAACTGACATCGTCATCCTTCACTCCACCAAAAACAGAGATCGGGCAATCGAGTGGCAGGCCAGACTCGTAGACGTAAGTCTGGCAAAGTTCAAACTCAGCACGCAGCAGAGGAACTAACAATCGCATCAGCTCCGGATGTTCCAGTATCTCGGGCGGCGTGCCGTTAAGGCGTCGTAACTCTTCTGTGAATTCGGGCTCAGGCAGGTCGTACCTCGCGGTGGTCCTGTCCGGAATCGGAGGAGCCTGACGACCGGAAATAAATAAGCCCAGCGTGTCCACACCAAATCTACGCCGCAACGCGCGTGTAAATTCGAACCCAATCAAGCCGCCCATGCTATGACCAAAAAGCGCGAACGGCTTGTCGAGATATGGCTCGAGTTTCGCAGTCAGCGACTCGATCAAAGGTTCAAGTCTCGTGAATGGAGGTTCGCTCAAACGCATTCCGCGTCCAGGGAGTTGGATCGCGCAAACCTCGACATCCTCCGGCAGCGCTTGAGGCCAGTTACAGAAGATCAGTGGACTACCGCCCGCGTATGGAAGACAGAAGAGCCGCATAGTCGCCGCAGGATTTGGCTTGGGAAGGATGAGCCAGCGGTTAGCTGTTGATTTGTATTTCATTTTTATTAGTCAGCGCCGACGGTTGCCGGCATCACGAGCTGCGCGATCAAATTCTCGACTTCTTTGCTATCCAGATTCTCTTCAATCGCCGGCGTGTTTATGAGGTAGTCGATCATCGAGCGTTGCTCGCGATCGATGCGTAGGGCTTCGACGTACGGCATGCAAGTGAACGCGATCATCGAGTACAAAGGTGTATACCGGTCGGGAAACATCTGATTGATCTTGCGTTCGAGCGCCTTTCTCAACAGAAATTTCGGATCGCCTATCGAGTCGCGAATCTCGACGTAGTGTTCGACGACCATCTCTGAAATCGCGTCCATGTTCGGCTTTCGCAGTCGCTCGTATTCGCTGAAAACTGTTTTCCAGTCATCACCAAACTCTTCGAAACACTGCATCAACACTGAGCAATCTTCGAAGCCGGCATTGGCGCCCTGGCCGTAGTAAGGATAGAGAACGTGAGCGGCGTCACCAATGAGCGCCACCTTGCCCTGCAACGTCCAGGGCGAACATCTCACCGTGACCATCGGGTTCGGCGCGCAGCGATTAAACTCTTCAACGAGGTTCGGAATGTGATCGATGACGTCCGGAAACTTCTCGTAAAAGAAATCGATCACGTCGTTTTCCGCCTGCACTGAT
>DATENQ010000225.1:0-6025 GCA_035275005.1 Pyrinomonadaceae bacterium
CCATTGGTGCGCGTGCAGGTGGTGAATGTGATGTTCCTTTGGTCCCGCATGCACCACTCTCATCTTCACGGGATCATTGATGTAGCTGTGATGCACGTTGGAAGGATCATCGGGATACAAGACCTTGGTGGCCTTCCTGCCCAGTATTAAGTTGCCGGCGGCATCGGTCGTGTTAGCCGGCTTGTCAACTATCTGCGCCGGATCGCCAATGGTCCAGGATGAAAGAAAGAACTCTTCATACTTGCATTCGGTGCAGGCGAACATCGGACCGACACCCAGCCGGTTGGCAAGGATTTCCGCGCCCGCGCCGGCAACACCGTAGTTGATGCCGAAACCGTCACGCACGCTGTGAAGCGTGTGTTTGAGTTGCTTGGATTCGAACTGCGGGAAAGCTTGCACCGCTTTGATCTCATCGTGATAGATCACGGTGAATTCGCGGAACGGTCGTTCGCGGTCCGGTTCGGTTTGATTAGGCTTGTAGGTTCCCGCGGGGAAGCGTCCTTTGTTAGGACCAGTGATGATCGCGTTGAGATCGGTATGCACGATCGTGTCGACGTTGAGCATCTTGAGGATCGGCTTGCCGGCCTTGGGATGCCCGACCGGATATACGGCGTCGTAATTGATGATCGGCTGGCCACCGGGTGTAGTGCCGGTGGTTGCCAGGGCCAGGTCAGCTTGCGTGACTTGCGAGCGATACCACTCAGCGCCTGCTGCTTCGACGTTAACGCTGCCGAATAACCCTTGAGATAACGAACCGCCATCACCTTCGCCACCAGTGGTGGCGGCGGTGCTGTACATGAGGTTGTTACCTTCACGCTTGGCGGTAAAGGTATAGACTGTTGAACCGCCTGGCGGTATCAGACTCGGCGGATTGTTGCCGACGTTTGAGCCATCGGAGCCGATATTCACCAGTTCCATTCCGATGACGTGTATGCCCGCGGTGCGAGTCGCCGGCTGATCTTTCAACGGAGTAGACGATAACAGGTTGGTAAAAGTAACGCGCAGACAGTCTCCACTGTTCATACGCAAAACAATTGGCCTGGGCCTCTTGTCGGACCGCAGGCGAACGTTGCCGGCGACGATGCCTTTCGCCGCATCAATCGCTACAACGTCCTGCTTGAGAGCGTAAACCATGCCGTACGGGTTCATGGCGCCGAGGCGGTTGAACATAATTGCCTGATCGAGCGCGACCACGTCGGCCTTGATGGTGCGAGTGCAGGTAGGGGTTGGAGCCGGTAAAGCAAGCACTGCACCTCCATCAACAACCGGTTCGATTATTTGTGTCTGTGCTTGAGCGCTGGTCGCTAGTAGCAGCAGCGCGAAAGATGACAAAGAGAGCAGGATGGAGAGCTTCCATCTGCGGTGGGTTTTAAGTTTGCTTTTCATCTTCTTTTCCTCCTCGTGTTCGAGGGTTATGACTTGGACCATGTCTCGAGCTGTGTCGAGTGAATTTGATAAGGCTGTTGCAATAGTTATGCCCCTTCGTGAAGGTGGCGAGGGTGGTCCATGTTTGCTTTGCTTGTGATTATGAGAATGTCTCAGCGTGAGACATTGAATGAGGTGTGTGCTTCAACGTGAACCATTGGAAAGAAAAGTAGGCCACAGATTACACAGATGAACACGGATCAGATCTGATCCGTGTTCATCTGTGTAAATTTTGTGGCTGATTAAGCTGGACGCTCGACTTTGATTCCGAGTTTTTTGAGTTTGCGATAGAAGGTCGGTCGCGGGAAACGAAGTATCTGCGCACTTCGTCGAACGTTGCCTGAGGTGCGTTCGAGGGTTTGCAGGATTGCTTCACGTTCGATCTCTTCCATTGGGACCAATGGTGGAATCACAAAAGAAGAGCTACTGAGGCGCACGCGTTGAAATTCCTCAGGCAGGCATTCGGGCAACACTTGATTGCCAGGGCAAAACAGCACCGCACGTTCAATCACGCTTTCCAGTTCGCGAATGTTTCCGGGCCAACTGTAGCGCAGGAGACGAAAAACAGTTTCGGGTGAGAGGCCTTTGATATTCCTGTTGTATTGAATATTGAAGCGCTCGAGAAAATGTTTGCCGATCAGCGGCACGTCGTCCAGACGCTTCCGCAAAGGTGGTACTTTGATTTTAATGGTGCTGATTCGAAAGTAGAGATCCTTGCGCAGCACACCTTCCTCCAGCAATGCTGACGTGTCGCGATTCGTGGCGGAAAGTAGTCGAAAGTTAACGTCGATCTCACGTTCGCCACCTACACGCCGTAGCTTTCGTTCCTGCAAAACACGTAACAGCTTGGTCTGCAAGTGTGCGGGCATTTCCGCGATTTCGTCGAGCAAAAGTGTTCCGCCGTTAGCAGCTTCGATCAATCCGCGTTTGTCGCGGTCTGCTCCCGTAAACGCGCCTTTTTGATAGCCAAACAATTCGGATTCGATGAGCTCGTGTGGTATCGCAGAGCAGTTGATCTGTATGAACGGTTCGGCGGAACGATGACTCTGCGCATGAAACGCCGCTGCGATTAGCTCCTTACCGGTGCCGCTTTCGCCTTCTATAAGGACAGAAGCATCGGAAGATGCCGTGGTCCGAATCGTCTGGATGATCTGGTGAAGCTTCGGGTCGCGGCCGATCATGCCGAACGTTTCACTGTCGGCGCTCAGGGTTCGTTTAAGAGTTTGGTTCTCATGTTTCAATGTCGCAAACTCAAGGGCGCGATTCACGAGGGTATGCAGACGATCCAGGGCGAAAGGCTTGTCGAGGTAGTAGTAAGCACCGCGTTTGATGGCTTCTATCGTGATATCGACTGAGCCATGTCCGGTCATCAGGATCACTTCCGTCTCAGGAGTTTCACTTTTTACGTGGGCGATCACATCGATTCCGGTTGCGTCGGGCAGGCGCAAGTCAGTAATTACGAGATCGAACTGTGTCCTGCTCAAGATCGCGGTTGATGCGGCGAAGTTGTGGGCGGTCACGACTTGAAAGCCTGCGTCGGTAAGAATCAGGTTCAAGGCCTCGGTTATGGTGCTGTCGTCGTCGACAACCAAAATGCTTTTGCGCTGAGGTTCATTCATGTGTTTATAGAGTTGAGTCCATACGAGGTGCAAAGACTCCTGCAACTCTCGTACACCGTACCAGGACCAATGGTTTACAGCTCGCGGCTCTCAAAAAAGCGGAAACCTGCACAGCTACTGCGCGCTTTTCCCCAAATTCTTGCACCTGCTTGAGTCGGACGCGCGGGCGGCCACGGAGTGCCGCCTCTACAAAAACGCGACAAGACCTGGCGTAATGCGGAACGTTTTGTAGGGGCGGCACTCCGTGGCCGCCCGCGCGTTCACTCCTAGCACGATGATTGCTGAGTCATGGTCCAATGACCTCGACTTAAGGAGACTCATCATGAAAATAGTTTTGGCCGCAATCATTATGACGATGGCTTCATTGCCGTCAGTCGCGCAATCTGAAGATTTGCCGTCCACGTTGGCCGTGGTAAACGGTGTCACGATCAGCGCGCGCGATATTGAAAAAACAACAGGCGAGCAAATTCGCAACCTTCAAAAACAGGTCACGGAAGCACGCAAGCGCGAGCTCGATCTGATGATTAACTCTAAACTTCTCGCACTCGAAGCCAAAAAACGCGGAATCACAACGACAAAGCTGCTCGAACAAGAGGTCGTCGCGAAAGTAAAAGCGCCAACTCAAACTGAAGCGCAAGCGTTCTACGATCAGAACAAAGCACGCATCCAGGATGAGTTCGACTCAGTCAAAGACGACATCCTCCGCTATCTGCTGGATGAGCGGCAGCGTGCCGAGGCGAAGAAGTTTGCGGATGGACTGCGTGCCGCCAGCAACACAGTCGTTAACGCTCCTCCTGCTACGCCACAACAAAATGCGGTTTTGGCCGTCGTCAACGGAGAAAACATCACGTCAGGTGATGTCGAAGATTCACTTAAAGCCTTGATTTTTGACGTGCAGGAACAGGTTTATAACCTGCGCAAAAACGAGCTGGATCTTACTATCAACGACACACTCCTTACTCAGGAAGCGCAAAAGCGAAAGATAACGACAAACGCACTGCTTGATGTTGAAGTGAAGCCAAAGCAGATCACTGAAGAACAAGCACGCACCTTTTACGAGCAGAACAAGGAGCGCATCAGCGGCGACTTTGCGCAATCTAAAGACTCGATCCTCAGCTATCTGCAACAGGCCGAATTGCGCCTCGCGGAACGCACATTTGTTGAAAAACTACGCGCGGCAGCTTCGATTCAAGTGCTCCTGAAAAAGAATTGAGCCGCGGATTTTCACGGATGAACACAGATAAAATTAAATCCGTGTTCATCCGTGAAATCTGTGGCTAAGCCAGTTCTAGAGGCTTGCACAAAGTGATATGCTTTGGAGCAAACTAATGATCGCTCGGGTAAACCCCAATTCTTAGTTAAGTGGGCGGTACGACTGGAGCATCTTCATGTAGTTCGCTCTTTCGAAGGCGGCGGGTTCGGCGCAGTGCTTTTGACTCATCGCGCCGATCATCTGCATAACACTCTCGTATTCATGTTCGTTTAGCCAGGTGACGAGCTCGTTCAGTACTTGCCCTATTCTTCGAACTCCGTTTTGCAATAACTCGGAGGCCATCATCGTTACCTTAGCGCCGGCCATCAGTCCTTTAATGACGTCCTGCGAGGTGTGAATGCCACTCGTGATAGCAAAATCCACGCTCAAACGGCCGAATAAAATCGCCACCCAACGCAACGGTAAACGCAGCTCATTCGAATTACTCAAGACCAGGCGTGGTGCTACTTCAAGGGTTTCCAGATCAAAGTCAGGTTGGTAGAAGCGATTGAAAAGTACCAGGCCATCGGCACCGTGATCGGCTAAACGACTCGCCATGTTTGCAATTGAGCTGAAGAATGGACTGAGTTTCACTGCCACCGGAATAGTTACCGCTTGTCGAACAGCCGAGAGAATGTCGAGGTAGAGTGTTTCGACCTCGATACCGGTAACTTCAGGGTTCGCCGGTAAGTAATAGATATTGAGCTCGAGAGCATCGGCGCCAGCCTCTTCAATTAACGTGGCGTAGTCGGTCCATCCACCAACCGAAGCTCCGTTCAAACTGCCGACAATGGGAATATCGACGGCCTCCCTGGCGCGGCGAATCAGGTTCATGTATTCGTCAGGCCCAACGTTGTAGCTCTGCATGTCAGGAAAATAACTGATCGACTCGGCGTAGCTGTCGACGCCCTGGGTCAGGTGAAAGTCGATGTAGTAGCTATCGAACCCGATCTGCTCTTCGAAGAGCGAATACATGACAACCGCAGCCGCGCCGGCATCTTCAAGACGACGGATGCTGTCGACAGTGTGGGAGAGTGGCGACGATGACGCCACGATCGGGTTCTTCAAAGTCATGCCGAGATAATTGGTTGTTAAGTTCATCACGCACTCTCTTAATCCACAGATTACACAGAACGAATCTGCGAAATCTGTGGATTGCTTTCTGCTAATTGCTTGTACTGTTGCCAACGTCGCAACACCGCTTTCTGTGCCTGACCCAGGAGAAACCTGGCGACGGCTGGTTCGCTGTGCTGCAACATGCGATAGCGTCCTTCGGTGTAGATGTAGTCCTGAAGCGGAATCTTCGGATCGCTCGAATCGAGTTGGAACGGGTTCTTGTTCTCGTCGACTAATCCCGGGTTGTAGCGATAGAGCGGCCAGTAACCCGAATCCACAGCCAACTTTTGCTGGTGCATCCCTTTGGCCATGTCGATCCCGTGAGCGATGCACTGACTGTAAGCGATGATCAACGAAGGTCCCGGATGCGCTTCTGCTTCGAGAAATGCCTTGAGTGTGTGCGTGTCGTTTGCGCCCATTGCAACCTGCGCGATGTAAACGTCGCAATAGCGAATGGCTGTCATTCCCAGATCTTTCTTCGCGCTGGGCTTTCCGCCGGTCGCAAACTTCGCCACCGCACCCAGCGGGGTTGCCTTTGACGCCTGCCCGCCGGTGTTTGAGTAAACTTCTGTATCAAGCACTAGAATATTGACGTTTTGACCGCTCGCGAGCA
>DATENQ010000226.1:0-13430 GCA_035275005.1 Pyrinomonadaceae bacterium
CCACTCCGGCGAACATGCATCTGCAAATAGCGCTTCCGTGGCAAGCAACGTTCACGCTCTCAACGGTCGTGGCACTCCCTTGCCGCCCAGCACCCGCGCCTTCTTCGAACCGCGCTTCGGCGCGGACTTCGGCAACGTCCGCATTCACACAGACTCACACGCCGCCGACACAGCCAAATCGATCAACGCTCGCGCTTTCACGGTTGGTCCAAACATCGCATTTGGCTCCGGACAATTTGATCCTGGATCGCGACAGGGCAAACAGATCCTGGCACATGAGTTAACACACGTCGTTCAGCAGGGCGCCGCAACAAGCACACACCAGATTCAGCGCACACCGGAGATGATTCAAACCTATCCGGTCGCCGGGGTCATTCCGCCGGTCACGGACAAGCAGCAACGTTGGTACGACCATGCGGAGGATGTTGTCGACATTCAAAACAAAGCGACCTTCAAACCAAACGACGGTCTCGGTAATTACATCTCCTCGCTTTGGGAAAACGGCCAGTACGACGCACCCGTGAACATAAAATTTGGTTCACTCGGTTCCGGGTACATTTTTGTCAATCCAAGAGGCAGGTACACCGTTCAGGATTGTTTGAACATCCCGGTTGGGATTTTTGGTCCAACGATCAGCATTTGTGAAGACGTAGCGCCGGAGAGTCAAAACTATCATGCCGAGTTACAGACCATTCCTTTGGAGCTCGACAGCTTTGATACTGATAAGGGCTGCCTCGTTCTGCTCGTCGGTATCACGAATGGTTTCATTTTCGGCAGGCTGGCGTGGATGGAAGGGAAGAAGCCGGATGAGGTACATCCATTTGCCTTCCAGGAAGCTCCCGTACTCTTCAACGAAGAGGCGTTTTTGCCACTCATTTACGGGGATCAATACGACGGCAAGAACTACACGTCGACTAAGTTCATAAATGAACTCGACAACGGAGCGCTCACTTTCCTTTCCCTCGGTGACCTGGCGCTGGCAAATCAACAGACACTTCAAGGGACCCTGGCCATCGTCAACTCGCTTGACCTGTGGATCGGTGAACTGAAAGGTAAAGCGAAGGGACTCGAAGAATACACGTTACCAATCGAACGAAGTCCGGAAGCGGATTTGTATGGCGAGACCATCGATCTGAAGCTTGATAAGGAGTGGACCGGCGGTGATCCGGATTCCGAAGATGGCCAATACAAAGTTCAGGGAAAACTAAGAGCCTCATACCGGAATGGAGCGTTCGAATTCTTCGGCAGCGCGAGTTACCAGGCGAAGCGCATTCAGGGCGAAGTCAACATCGCAATCACTACCGAGAGTGAATCGCAACGGTTGTTTGCCGAACATGCCCCTGCGGAGAAGAAGAAGGGTGCTCCTGAGCCAGTCGAGCTCACGCCCGAAGAGGGAGCAAAAGAACCATTGGCTCTCACCGGCTGGGGCAATCTGCACTTTAAACTGATCGATACGGGCACTTCTAAAACAACAACACCCGGTGCTCCCGCGGGAACGAAAAAAATAAAGGACCTTGAAGGTGACGCTGCGTTCGTTGTCAGCTCAGACGGCTACATCATTGTGGCCGGAAAACTGAAGTTACCGGCGGAATGGCAATTCACCGGCATCCACAAATACAGCTCGGCAGATCCGGAAGCCGACAAACATTTGTTCGAGTACAGCAGTAGCGTGTTGAAATTCCCGGTATCGGTCTGGGGGTCGATCGGTCTCGAAATCGGCATTACGGTTGACGCGTCGGCGCAACTCAATCCACTTGAGCTGTATGAGATCGAGATCAGCGGTGTTTATTCAAATCATCCTAATTACCGAAGTGAAGTGGGACTCACTCCACACTTTCATATATCAGGCGAAGCCAAAGCAACTGCCACAGTCTCAGCAAAAGCTACTGCTAAGCTGTTCGGTCTAATCGAAGTTCTCTCAGTTGATGGCAATTTAACAGCAACAGGGACGGCAAAGGCATACATTGATGCTGCGCCAAAGATCATCGCAACCCCGGACCCCACTACTGGGGCGGCCATTTATGCGATTGCAGGGAAAATCTATACCGCCGGAAAACTGACGTTTGATATCTCAGGAAACATCGAGGTCAAATTGCTGAGGAAGACAATTGGGAGAACCGAGGAGATCGAGATCGCAAAATGGACCGCCGGTGAATTTGGGCTACAGGTAGATTTAAACGAATACGTGCTCGGTTCCGACGCAAAACCCAAGTTTGATTACTCAAAAATCGGTTTTAGTAGCAAGGAACGGAAGCAGCTCGCAACTGCCGTTGTTAAAGAAAAGGAGGGAAAGGAGGTAAAAGAGCGCACGGGAGGATTTACACAAATTGAAGAAGGGAAAGAAGTTGAAAAGCGCACTGACTTTGATAGCGAGAAGGAACAGGTGCATACGGATCTAGGCGCGCAGCCAGTCGATAACGTTATCGAAGAAGACGTCGTGATGCAGGATCAGCTGCATGAGTTATCGGTGACGTTAAGCGGCACCCGAGACAATCCAAAAGCATTGCTCGAGATGGCCTCCGAAAAGGAGCCGCTTGATGACAAGATCGAAAGAGAAAAGCTGAAGGTCGAGCTGGTTAAGGACTTTGCAGACGATGATACTGAGGAGCAGCTTGAACAACGTAAGGAAGATCTCGACGCTATCGATCGTGAAGCAGAGACCGTTACGAAGAATGCCGAACAAACTGCTCAGAAGCTTCCGGAAGGTGAAGAACCAGTCGTGGCTGGTTTCGATCGGCTGGACGACCGCATTGCATCGTACGCGGAGAAAAACGACGTCGATGATTTGGGAACGATCGGGCCTGCTACACAACCCGGTCTCTCCAAAGACTCCGAGGCGCAACTAACGCTGGCTGAGAACAACTTCCAGAAGGAGCATTGGGTTCGTCAACAGCTTATGGCCTTGTTGAAGGTCGGTAAGACAAAAGCAAAAGAATTGATCCGCGAGTGGCGACAGGCCGGACGGCTGTTCGCGCTTGAGACACACCTGAAAGATCCGTTCAAGGCGTATAACTTCGACCAGACGCGTGCTGGAGAGCGTCCGCTGAAAGATACGGAATCGAACCGTGAGAAATATGGATTCAAAAATCCGGACCACGATTCCAAGGCAGGTCAGGCGATCCTGAAAAAGGGATGGCGACCCGAATCACCGCCAACTTCAGATATTACGTCACGCTACGACAGCATGCGTGGCGGCACACGCGCGGTGCCGCCGAGCCCGTATGTGAATTTCGAGCGGAAGCTTGCTCGTCTTGGTCATGGTCCAGTGGGCGCGTCCGAGTTCTGGAATGATGGTACACCCATACCCGGGCATAAGCAGTCATATGAGGACAACCGAAAGTGGAACCTCAATCCCGCCAATTACTGGGGGCCCGAACATAAAGATGAATCAGACGCATCCGGCGGTTCTTCACCGCGTTATAAAGTTCCGATGAGGGCCATCGGAAGTCACGAGGATTGGTTATGAGCAATCTCGATTTGGAATCCATTCGAGTAGCAATTGTAAGTGAGTTTGGGGAGCCGTTCGATTCTCTCGAGTTACGACACAAGGGCACGAGCGAAGAGGTGCCGGTGGAAATAGACGTTTTGTTCTTTGAACCTGGTCCAACTGATAACCATCCACTCGACGACTGGTTTACGTATCTGGTGACCTGCGGCCTTGCGACTCGGGCATTGACCGGTTCACTCGAGCGAGTTGAATTGTTGCTAAGTGTTCGCCGGCGGTTGACGCGTGACGAGCGCCAACGCCTGGGCCGGCGGCTCGCGGAGTTGGGAACAGTTCCTTTTCGCGATCGATTTGAGCTGTATCCCGAAATGATTTTGTCAGACGTTACGTTGCCGCTTTTTGAGCGAATGACTCACGTGGCGCTCAGTCTCTATCTCGGCGGGGAGTATCTTCCAACGGATCCTCCGATAGCCCTACTTGACGTGACACCTGTGTTCGAGAGTGAGGCCGAACAAATGCGAGTTATGTCGGTATTCGAGGGTCTCCGCCGGTTCGCCGTCGCTGGTGTCAAGAGGGACGATCCCGAGCGAAAGGAAGTGGATCTTGCGAGCATTCCTGCATTACCGGTGGCGCCCCGGAAGCTCGATTTAAGTGAGGTGATTTCAATGGAAGAAATTTGGACCGAGCTCGAACGTAAACTGGGGGCCGAGGCAGGTTTGCACGGTCCCGCTACTGAAGACTCCATTCAAAATTTACGGGACAGAATCAGCTCCGGACTGCCTGAAACCTATCTTGCGTCTCTGAGAAGACACGATGGTGCAGATAATCTTGATGGATTTGAGTTGCTGCCGGTAGCACGGGTTATCGAAGTACGAAAAGATTTTTTAGACCAGCTCCATACCGGAAAGTTTGACGATTTGTCTCCACGTTCCGACGTGATCGCGGGAAAACGTATCGATCGCGTCTGGTGGAATGCCGCGTGGGTTCCCTTTGCAAAGGCGGCAAAGGGGCGGTTGTTATTTCTCGATCTCGATCCCTGGCAGCACGGAACTGCCGGACAAATTCTGGAGTGGGATCCGAATGAAGGACCAATCGGCATTACCGATGATTCTTTCGAGGCTTGGCTAAAAGCGCGACTCTGAAGCGTCGATTGGACAACATCATGAGACAAAAGATTTCAAGAGAGCGAAATACGCCGGTGCGCACCAATCACGTTCACCGGAAAGCTGCTGCTGCTCCTGATTCACCACTGCTTGGCCTGCAACACTCAATCGGCAACCACGCCGTACAACGTCTGATTCACTCACCATACATCCAGACAAAACTACAAATCAGCGAACCCGGAGATGAGCACGAGCAGGAAGCCGATCGCGTCGCCGACACTGTGATGCGCATGCCGGAGCCTGAAAGTTCAAAACCACCCGCCGTCTCTCCTGTGACGCAACCGGAAGAGGATGAGGAGAAGGTGGTTGCCACAAAATCGAAGGGTCGTGTTCCACTCGCCGTTCGCGAAGATGACGACAAAGAGGAGAAGGTCGCACGTAAAACCGAAGAAGATAAGTCTGAAGACGAAGAACACGTCGATTTAAAAGCGGATGGTGCACCTGGAAACATTCCAGGTACAACTGCTAACCACATCGCTTCGATGAATGGTCGTGGTAGTCCTTTACCAGACAGTACGAGAGCTTTCTTCGAGCCGCGACTCGGGGCCGACTTAAGTCAAGTGCGCGTACATACCGACTCTCAGGCCGCGGAATCCGCCAGCTCGATAAACGCCAGGGCATTTACAGTTGGTCCAAACATCGCATTTGGGTCGGGTCAATACGCACCTGAGTCAGAACGTGGTCGCCAGTTATTGGCCCACGAACTGACGCACGTCATGCAGCAGAGTCACAAAGTCTCTCCAATGATTCAGCGTTGGGGCGAGCTCGAGCACAAGACTGCCGGCAATGAGCCACAAAACGAGTTTCCATACCGCGGCACGATCTCGGTCGATATGACGGCGCTTCGAAAGACGCCACGCAAACCTGCAAACGATCAGTATGGAAATATCAGCCTCGATCTTTTCAGCGGCGCAAAGGTTCTCGTAGTTGGTAAGGAAAGAGCCTGGCTGCAAGTTGTTGTTGAGAAAGGAACGGCCCGTGATAAGAAAGGCGCGACTGTCGTGGCCGACACCGCGACCGGGTATGTCTCCAAAGAGTTGATCACAAAATCCCCGGACACTTTCGACGCGGATTTACCTATTGCCGGTGGTCTGAATCTCTCTTACGGCGATCTCACGGCTATGGGTGGAGACCATTTTAAGGATCTGTCGCAGTTAATGGGCGAAGCCTCAACAGGCCTGGGCCGCGCAAAACTCAGAAAGCTGCGAGACACCATCGACAATTTGAAAACAAAGTCCGTGGACTTCGATGATCCTAACGTCATTAGCCAGGATTACGCGGACAGGTTCAAAGATCTCGCGCTTGTAAACGTCCCACATTTTTCCCAGGGCGGCACGTCAGGATCGACGTGGTTCATGATGCACAGCGAGGCAACAGCGAAAGCATTTGAAGCCGGGGGCAAGGGCCAAACGGACGGTTTAATGAGGGCCTACGTTATCAATGGCTTTGCAGACCATTTTCTGACTGACAGCTTCTCTGCCGGTCACGTGCGAGTTCCGAGACAACAGATTATCGAGTACTACAAAAACCTCATCAACCAGATCTTCGGGCAAATCATAGATAACTTGTCAACGCGCCTGGGCAACCGCATTTATCACTACCTCGAAGAAGATTACACTCGCGTTGATTGGTTTGGGGATGAGGGAGACCGGCGTGACACTGTGAATGCGGTACGAAACAAAATAAATAATGTGTTCCTTCCCACTCTGGGAGGTGCGGCAAAAGTTCAGGAATTATTCGCTCTCTATGTCGCTGGAGCTATTTCAAAAGTTCTACACGACACTGACAATAAGAACGGTCTCAACGTGGTCAGTAAGAAACATCCTGAAGGATGGACCGCTCTGGGTGATGGCAAGCTTGATGTCCCGGCAAACGCTAACAATCGTGCTTTCATGATGGAGGCGGTGAAAGCGTCAAAACAGGATCTCGTGGATGCCTACAGGATTGGATTGGGCCTGTGGTCTCGCTTCGGCGCAACGCCTCCACAGGACGCGGTTAGCACGGCCACGTTTGAAGTTTGGATGAAGGTAGGTCCTCCGTACAAAGCATGGGATTTTGTTCCCACTCCAGCACCCAGCGCGCCGCCATTAGGAGGTTGGGAGTGGGGGAAACTTGATCAGGCCACGCGGACGAAGATTGAAACGCTCATACAGGGATATCTTAAGGACTACCGAAAAACTCTGGAAGATTTTGTCAACAAACTTCCTGAAACTGAGGAGGTTCGTGGTTACGATACGCGACCGCGTCAGGCTGCGAGGGATATTTTGAATGAGTTGTTCGCCAATCCACTTCAATTTATAGAGGGAATCCTCGGTAGACGTGCGTCTCCGTGAAGCCAAAGATGGAACAGGATTCAGATACACACGCGAGCAAAGGAGCCGGATGGAGTTTTGACGCCGCTGCTGTTTTCGATCTCGCCTCAACATCTGCCGGAGTTGCGGCCGCTATTACGGTTGACACGAACAGCTATTTAATCGGACTGGATATTGATGGCCGCTCGTTGTGGCGTATTGAAGCTGCTGCTAATCCTGTTCTCATTGCAAAAAAGAATGTGTTGTTTGCCGCAATGGAGCGGCGAACCATGTTGATCGATCCGGCTACCGGAACAATTGGTGCGGTGCGAGAGCTCGATCCTCCATTGGGCGGCTGGACCAAATCGAACACGCTTTTTCTCGGTGGTGACTTGTTAACTGTCGATGCCAGTGGTTTGCTGTTACTTGCCGGAGAAAATCTGGAGACAAAATGGCATTTTCCGTTGGATCTCGATCGCAACGACACCATTCAGCAATTAGTGCATGGCCAACACTGGATCGCGGCAATCTCAAACGAGAGAATGATGCTCTTTTCTGAGCAGGGCGCATTGCAATGGCAAAGAGACCTGCCTCAGGGAACTCGCTTCGCGGGAACTTATCCGCTGGTGTTTGCGCACGACCGTCTGCTGATTGGACTGGTAAGGACTAACAGGCCGGTGTCCCGGTTCATCTGCGAGTTGTCTTTGCACAACGGTGAGTTGGTTACGGAAACGAACGTCGACGACCTGGCAATGTTTTGCCCGGCTCACGTTTTCGAAGACGTGCTTGTTCTCGATACCAGCGACGGGTTAGCCGGTTTCGATATCGCGGGCGCGCTTCAACGCGTGTGGTCCATCAATGCGCCTGTGACGACGGGAGCGTGTCTCGCGGACGGCGGCTATCTGCTTATCTCAGCCTGGCAGGGTACGCTGTTGCGCGTCGCTGTCGCGGATGGGAAGAGTGAGGTGTTGTTCGAATTACCACGGAAGAGAACATTGGTTCCACCGGCGCCCAATTTAGACTCGACAAGCCACATCGAGAGTGTAGGTGTAATTGAACATCTGGCAATCATGCCGCACGGCATTGCATTCTCGGTGACATGGTCGAAGGAACGTGCCGCGATTCAGTTTATATTTAGCCACGGATGAGACGGATGAAAACGGATCAGACTGAGCCAACGACGATTATTCCGGTAGCGGGTGGGAAGGGGGGTGTGGGGAAGAGTTTTGTCACCGCCAACCTCGCTGTTGCTCTGGCTCAGCGCGGGCATCGTACCATCGCTGTTGATCTCGATCTCGGCAATTCCAATCTACACAGTTTGCTCGCACTCGAAAACCGCTATCCTGGCGTTGGTGAATACCTGCGCGGCACGGTGAAGTGTTCGCCCGATGAGTTGATCGTCGAAACAAGCGTGCCCGGGCTCGGATTCATTCCGGGTGACGGGCGCATGCCCTTCATGGCTAACATCACTTACCCGCAGAAACTCACGCTGCTGCGGCTGCTGAGATCGTTGCGGGCGCGCTACATCCTGCTCGATCTCAGTGCGGGCACGTCCTTCAATACCCTCGATCTTTTTCAGACTGGCGGGTCGGGAATCCTCGTGACGACACCGGAACATCCGTCGCTCATGAGTACGTTGACCTTCGTGAAGAACCTCGTGTTGCGCGCGATCGATCAGAGTTTGCGCCGGGATGTCGCATTGAAAGAGAAGTTAGGCGACATGTACAAGCAGAGCGTCAGGGATCCGGTGTTTACTGTCGAACGCTTTCGTCGCGATCTTGCCCGCGTTGATCCAGCGGCAGCGGAAAAGATCGAAGCGATTTGCGGTAGCATCAGGCCGCGCTTTGTTTACAACATGGTGCATACGCTCGCTGACACAAAGATTTTTGCGAACATCGATCACACACTTAGCGAAGTGCTCTCCATCGAGTGTGATCACATCGGTTTGATTCCTTACGACCCGAGCATCCACACCTTTCTAAAACGACCGGGCATCTTCCTGCGACAATCTCCACCAGGGCACACCGTCGAAGCGATCGATCGCCTCGGGCATCGCGTGGTCCAGCTTTGGGACAAGCCTCTCGACGGCAGTGCTGAAGTGCTGGCAGAATACGCGCACAAGGTTCTGCCATCCTAGATCGGTTCTCGTGAGGAAATCTTAATGAAGCTCAGCCTCGTTCTGCTATTGGCCATTTTTGTTCCGTCAGTTAGCGCGTCTCAAAATCAACTGACGATAACTGCGGTGAACAAGTTAAAGTTCGCGCGGCCGAGCGAGACGATAGAGTTGACGTCCCAATCTCTGGCGCCGCTTAGTGAAAAAGATCTGACGAAGCTTCACGTGCGCGATGCAGCGGGGAACGAAGTTCTGGCTCAGGCAGTCGATACCGATTACGACGACTTTCACAAACCGGACGTACTCATCTTCCAGACTGATTTCGCACCAAACGAGACAAAAACCTTCACCATCGCCGCCGGAAAGAAACGCGAGTACAAGAAAGAAGACTTCCGCGCTTACGGCCGTTTCGTGCGCGAGCGTTTTGACGATTTTGCGTGGGAGAACGATCGCATCGGGCACCGCACTTACGGCAAAGCACTGATCACCTGGAAAGGCGAACCACTCACCAGCAGCGCGATCGATATCTGGTCCAAGCGCACTGAGAAGCTCGTCATCAACGATTGGTACATGGTCGACAACTATCACACCGATCAGGGCGAAGGCGTCGACGCGTATTCCGCTGGTCCAACGCGCGGCTGTGGTGGCAACGGCATCTGGTCGAATGGACAGCTCTACATCCCGACAAACTTTGTCGATTCACGCGTTCTGGCGAATGGACCGATCCGCGTGATGTTTGAGCTCGTGTACGAACCGTTTGATGTCAACGGAGTCAAAGTTTCGCAGGTGTTGCGAGTGTCGCTGGATGCGGGCAGTCAATTGAATCAGTTCCGTGCGTCTTACCAGGGAGGTAGTGAGTCGCTTGGATTGGCCGTTGGGCTGAAGAAAGTCAAAGACGAGCAGAAGCAGTTCAACGCTGAGCGCGGTTGGCTGACGATCTGGGAACCGGTGGACAAGAACCTTGGCATGCAGGGCCTTGCGATCGTTGTCGATCCGCGTGCCGTCGACAAACTCGCCGAGGACAAGTTGAATCACCTCGTCGTCTTAAAGCCGGGCATTACGACTCCCGTTTCGTACTGGGCGGGCTTCGCGTGGGATCGCGCCGGAAAGATCCCGTCTGCTGAAAGTTGGAATGCGTATGTGGATCAGTTTGCCGAAAGGCTGCGTTCTCCGATTGAAGTGAGTAACAAATAACCTGAAATCTCCCATCCACAGATTACACAGATTCGTTTATCTGTGTAATCTGTGGATGGATTGAAATCACTTGCCGGAAGCCATGTGCCATCCGACATTCACGAGCTCATCTCCGCGCCGCACAAACATCTCCGTGGCGCGCCCGCTCGCGGTCTCGCGTTTTCCATTCACCTCGACTTCATAAAGATAAGTCGTATAAATCAAAATCGTATTTCCGTAAGCCTGAATCTCAGTCTTCGGAAACTCGAGCTTTAGCAGTTTCCCACCACTGTCGGCGAAGCTTTTCGCCTGCGCAAAGACCTTTGCTCGATCTGACCAACCGTCTTCGCCGTCTCCCATCGCAATCACTTCTTCCGGAATAAGTTTCTCCAGTTGCGCGCGATCGTTTGCGAACCATGCCTTCCAAACTGCTTCTCGCTTAGCAAGTATTTGTTCGCGAATCGCGGGTGTGATCGTCCGTGGTTGTGACATCTGTTCCGCGCGCCAGGCTGGATCGAGAACTGTGTGCGACGCCACCTGGATCCAGCTTCCTTTGCGTTTCGCGTAGATGTCCATGATGCGGAAGCGGCGCAGCGTCACGCCGTCTTTACTTCGAAACTCACCGATAAAATTCGCCACTGCCAGCTCTGGATTGTAGAAGTGAACGTCGAAGTTATCCATTTTGTAAGTAGTGCCGGCGGCGTAGTACGGCCTGGATTTGGGCGCGTTCGCGGGCTTGGGCCAGTCGATGCCGTTCGCTTGCATGTACTCGTCGATACCTTTTATCGGCGTGGGATAACCTTCGAGCATGCCGCGCCAGTCTTCCGAGTGCGTTTCGAAAATCTTCTTTTCGTCGCCATCGATGAACGCCTGAAAGATGCTCCCGATGTGCGCGCGAATTGCGGCAGCGTCAGCCGCCTGATCGCCTTCACTCGATACAGTCGGCGTTGACGCAACCAACGCAACACCCAAAGCAAACGACACGATTGAGATTCCAAGAGTCTTTAGCGACATGATTGTGCTCCTTCTTTTTGTGCCTTTTGTGCCTTTTTGCGGCGTGAGTCAATAACAAATACGCGAGCGGCATGTCTCTTGACGTGAACGGTATTGCGGCGCGTGCTGGACGGGGATACTTTGAGCACGTGCGACTACCACGTCTCCGTCCCTGGATGATCGTTTCCGCCGCCTGGATCGTGCCCGCGATCTTTGCGGTTATCAATCGCATTGCGCAACCGCCGTTACAAGGTTGGGAGCCCGCGACGTTTCGCGAGCTGCTGTTCGAGTTCTTCGACTGGCTGCTCTACGCGTTTCTCACGCCCGGCGTCTTCGCGCTCTCGCGGCGCTGGCCGTTGGCGCGCCCGCATCTGAGGCGCCGTGCGTTACTGCACCTCGTGATGTCGCTGTTGTTCTGCGTCGCGTGGGCCACGTGCGGTCAGGTGTTGCGAATGAGTTTGGTCCGCATCTTCGCGCCCGATCTTTATCACACGGCAATGCAGAACGGAGCCGATCAGTTCTGGCTTCGGGCGGGTGTTGAATGGTTAAGCTGGATCTTTATCACGTTGCCGTTTGGCGTTGCTGTTTATCTCTGCGTCGTCGGGATCGAGCACGCCACCCGCTACTTCATCGAAGCGCGCGAGCGTGAGGTGCAGGTAGCGCGGCTTTCGGAACAACTCTCAGGCGCTCGCTTTGCTGCGCTTCAGGCGCAACTCAATCCGCACTTTCTTTTCAACACACTCAATACGATCACCGTGCTCGTGCGCGACAACGATCGCGAGGGCGCCGTGAGTATCATCGAACACCTGAGCGAGATGCTGCGTCGCACGCTCACGCGTCATCGAGCGAATGAAGTGACGCTTGGTGAAGAGCTCGACCTCGTCAAACAATACGTGGCCATCGAGCAGGCACGTTTCTCGGATCGCCTGCGACCGGAATTCAGGATTCCCGACGCGCTCCTGTCCGCTGCGATTCCGAGTTTTTCTCTGCAACATCTGGTCGAGAACGCGATTCGTCACGGCATCGCAAAGCATCCCGATGCCGGTCTGTTAATCGTCAGTGCTACTCGCTCGGGCGATGTGTTGGAGATTACTGTTGTTAATGACGGCGTCAGCATCGATCCTGCCGCGCCGGTTTCGCCGGGCCACGGCATCGATACTACGCGCGAACGTCTGCGTGTGCTCTACGGTGAAAATGCGTCGCTCGAGATCGCGCCACGAGTAGATGGGGGTACAATCGCAATCTTGCGCGTGCCCTATCGCGAGCTGCGTCCGGAGTTAAACGATGAAGCAGGTTAAGTGGAAAGCATTGATTGCTGACGACGAACCCGCGGCGCGTCGTGGCGTTCGGCAACTGCTGGAAAACTTCCCGGAGTTTATCGTTGCCGGCGAATGTCGTAACGGCGCGGAAGTGCTCACCGCACTGGAAACATCCGCGCCCGACGTTGTTTTCCTCGACATTCAGATGCCTGGAATCGATGGCTTTGAAGTGATCAAGCGTAGGACTGTGGAGCGAATGCCCGCGGTCGTGTTTCTCACTGCTTTCGATCAGTTTGCGATCAAAGCTTTCGAAACCGAAGCGCTCGACTATCTCGTCAAGCCTGTCAGCGAAGCGCGTTTCGCGACGACGATGAAGCGGCTGCTGAAGCGCCTGGATTCCGCGTCGACTGCGCCGCACGACGAGACGATCGTGGTCATTACTTCACGAGGTGCCACGGTGTTGCATCTGAACGAGATCGACTGGATCGAAGCGGCCGGCAATTACACGCAACTGTGGGTCGGCACGCGCAGTTATTTTCTTCGCGAATCTCTTCAACTTCTCGAAGAACGCGCCCAAAAGCACGGCTTCATCCGCGCCCACCGCCGTGCCCTCGTCCGCCTCGACGGCGTTCGCGAACTCGCCCGCACCCGCGCCGGCGCCTCCGTCGCAGTCCTTGCAAGCGGCGTCCGCGTCCCCATCTCTCGCCGCCGTAGCGCCTCCTTCATCGCCGCCCTACGAGAGGCTGGTTCTTTTAGCCACGGATGACACGGATAACACGGATAAAATTACTCCTGCCTTATTCCGTGTTATCCGTGTTATCCGTGGCTAAATATTCGCTGATTTATCTCGCTACTCGTATCTAAGAGCCACGAGCGGATCAACCTTCGTCGCGCGGCGCGCGGGAATCGCGGTTGCGAGAAGACCGACGAGCGCGAGCAGCATCGCCACGGCAATAAACGTCAACCAGTCAGTTGCGCTTACGCCGAAGAGCA
>DATENQ010000227.1:0-12253 GCA_035275005.1 Pyrinomonadaceae bacterium
CTGGCGCGAGATAGCACGTACGCGACCGTGACCGGACACGTAGATAAACCCTTCCGTGAAGATCGGTTCCGCTTCGGTGAGTGCGAGCCCGTCTTCGTTGACGCGATACTTTTCTCGCAAACGCTCTTTGCCACTGCGCGCGTCGAAGGACGTGACGCCCTCGTAGAAAGTGTAAAAGCGGTTATCGATAAATGCGGGTGGATAATAGTTGTCGAGCGTGAAGTCGACTTCTTTGCCCGAGTCTTCCGGCCAGCGTGACGGCATCATCTCGACTTCACCGGCTTCGTATTTCCAAAGCTCGTCGCCGGAAGCCAGGTCCAGAACGTGCAGTAACGGTCGACGTTTGAAACCGTCACGCGCACGGTTCTTCGCGTCTTTCACGAGCACGACCGCGAGCAAATTCGTCGCCGGATCGACGGAGATCTGCATCACGGCGCCCTTTATCTTTTCGCTGCGCCAGATCGAGTTGCCGGTTAGAACGTCAACTGCTTCGATCCGCGCCTTGTCGCCTTTCTCAAAACTCAACAACACGAGATCAGTGCCGGGGACGGGAGCGACATCAGTTTCATCGAGCTCAGTATCTTTGCGACGCCAGACCACTTCGCCGCTCGAACCGTCGATCGCGTACAGCGATTTCTCCGTGCCCGCGATCACGACGCCCATCTCCGTCGGTTGATAAAAGCGGATGTCTTTATCGAGTTTTGCAGTCCACGATTGAGCAAAAGCGGGAAGGGAAGACAACAGAAAGAGCAGCACGGTAGAACTCAACTTCATGCGACTAGCATAACCTAAATCTGGTATGCTTTGCGGCGCTATATGGCAAAGTTCTTCAGTGTTGCATTCCTGCTTTTCGCCGCGATCGCGGTTTCAGCGCAGTCGATCGATCCGAACGTCCCGTCTCCAGTGCGTAGTAACACCGTCAACGGGCGGATCGCGGCGCGCGATCTGGGCGATGCAAGGGTGACCGATCACTACTACGCGCTCACTGGAACGCCCGGAGATCTCCTGATCACCGTGCAGAGCAACAACCTGAACGGTGATATCGACGTGTTTACGGCAGGCACGTTGCGACCGCTGCTCAAGCTCACGCTCTACGCTGAGATCGCCAGCCCCGTCACCAAAGGAATCTACCTGCGCAAACGTGAAGATCTGATCTTACGTGTTGAAGCGCGCAGTCCGAATGATGATGAGGGAACGTACCGTCTGCATTTTGGCGGCTCGTTTGAACCGATGGTTGGCGGACCTGAGATCACTGAAGCAGAAACAACTGAGCCTACTACCCGGACGCCGGGAACAAGACGTGTCACGTCATCAGGAGCGAGAATCAACGAACCGGAGCCGCCGCGCACGGAAGTAGCGGCAGCACCGACTCCTGAACCAACACCTGAGCCGACGCCGGAAGCAAAACCGGCTGAAATACCCGCCGCCAAGCCTGAAAAATCTCCAGAACTTGAAACTAAAAGACCCGCACCAACTCGAAACACTCGCGGTCGCAGACCGGCGGGCCGTCGCCCGGCGCCGCGCACACCTGATACCACAGCAGCCAGCGAAACGCCGCCACCAAAGCCACCGCCAGTCGAGCCGGAGCCCGAAGTTGGACCACGGCTGGTGATCGAAACCAACGACGGCACTTTAATCAATCGTTCGATGAGTACTGTGAGACGGGTGACAGTCGAGAATGGTCAGGTAGTCGTGATCGGTAAGGACGGCAAGATCGATCGCATACTTCTGGCTAACGTCGTGCGGATGTCGATCTCACCTTAGCCACGGATTTACACAGATAACACGGATCAGAAAATGTTTCTTATCCGTGTTATCCGTGTAAATCCGTGGCTTATTTACCTGCCTTTAAACTAGCCAGCTTATCCCGGAAATTCGGTAAGTCCTGACTGCTAGGATCTACTTTCTCCAGCTGCGCGATGGCGTCTTCAGCGGCTTTCGCGTCGCCTTTTTCCAACGTCGCCGCAGCGAGTCCAGCGAGGACCATCACGTCGTCAGACTTCATCTTCATCGCCGCGCGATACCACTTCTCAGCCGTGTCGTAGTGTCCCGCGTCGAGGTTTACCATTCCGAGTATTACGACTGTCCGGTAGTCCGTTGGCTTGAGCTGATTGGCTTTGAGTAGAAACTCGATCGCCTGATCGTAACGCTGTATCTGGTAGTAAAGTTCGGCAGCCTTGACCTGCGCTTCGAAATTGTTTGGCTCGCTGCGCGCCTTTTCCAACGAAGCAGCAACCTGCTCCCGCACCGCCTGCGGATCCTGAGCTTGAGCATTTTGCCCCCCGCCACCGACGGGCGGGTGGTCCGCGGGCATTCCCTGGGAAGCCGTGGTGGCCTGCTGCGACGCCATCTTCTGGCTCATCGCGCTCGCGAACATGAAACCGATGATGAACCCCAGAAGAATTCCGATGACGGCGAAAAGAATATTCTCTCTCATAGTGTTCTACTTACTAGCTGCCAGTGTTTTTGCCTCGTTGATTCGCGCCGTGATTTCCCGGCCTGCTTCTGACTCAGCCGGAACCTGCTTCAGCACGCGTTGCCAGTAGTCGACGGCTTTTTTGTAGTCTTTGGCCTGGAACGCAGCGCTACCGGCAAGCTGTAACGCCTTTGCGTTTTCCGGCTGAGCTTTCAAGGCCTGCTGGATGAGCTCCATTGGCTTTCCTTCCAGGCTCCTGCCATTAGCCATTGCCGTGACAAACGCATACTCGGTCAAAAGATCGGCATCGTTTGGCTTGAGCTCGGTGGCCTTCGCATAGGCACCTGCCGCTTCGCCGTATCTCTCCATCGAACTATAAGAGCGTGCCAACATGGTCCAACCCTGCACATCAGATGGATTTGACTCAAGACGTTTCGCAAGCTTCTCGACGTTCGCCGCGATTTGTTCCTGCGTACGCTCCTGCGGTGCTAACGGACCTGCTTGCGAAGCCGTCTCCGGCGGCTCGCTGATACTTTTCGGGCTGCCAACAAGCAGATAAAAGGCAATTGCGACGAGGGGCAGTCCGATGCCAAACACGTAAGCCGTGTTACGTGCGAAACCCGGCGACGCTACCGTCTTCTTTGTGTCGGTTGTCGCGATGTCCTCGAGCAAACGTCGCTCAATCTCATCACGATCCTGCGCGTACTGCTGCTCGCTGACGATCCCGTTCCGCACGTCCGCTTCGAGCTCTGAAAGTTGATCGCGATAGACGGCGATGTTTGCCTTCTTGCGCTCGTCGTCAGTTTCGCGCTTCGACTCTTCGGAACGTTGCAAAACGGGCGGCAAGACAAACGCCAGTGCGATCAGGATCAGGGCAGCACAGATCAACCAGAAGAGAATCACGCCGTCCCCTTTCCTGAAGCCGCAAGCAGCTCTTCCGCGCGACGCCGCTCGTCGGCGCTCAATGGTTTTTCCGGGATCGAATCGCGTCGTTGCCTGATGTAACGGAAGAGCACGTACAAGCCGCCAAGTAACAAGACAAAAGGACCAAACCACAGCAGGTAAGTCGTTAACGTGACACGAGGCTTATACAGGATGAAGTCGCCATAGCGCTGGGTAAGAAACGCGACGATCTCCTGATCGCTCTTACCGGCCTTCATCTGTGCGCGAATTTCGCGGCGCAGGTCCGCGGCCAGTCCGGCGGGCGAATCAGCGAGAGTTTGGTTTTGGCATTGCAGGCAACGAAGTTCCTTGGAGAGTTTTGCAAGGCGCGCTTCAATCGCGGGATCGTCGCTCGGTCGTTCTTCTTCCTGCACCTGCGCGATTGCGAAGGAAGGAATCAGGCAGAGCAAAAACAGTGCGAGCAAACTCGAGCGAATCATTTGTTTGTTCCCTCACGATTCAATCTTTGGATCAGAGGGAGAATTTCCTGCGACCAAACGTCAGGCATCACGGGACCGACGTGTTTGTGTCGAATCGTGCCGCTCTTGTCGATCACATAAGTCTCAGGCGCGCCATAGACGCCGTAGTCGATCGCCACACGCCCGTCGAGATCGACGGCGCTGAGTTGATAAGGATCGCCTAACTCGCCGAGCCACGCGAGGGCGTCCTCGCGTCTGTCTTTGTAATTGAGGCCGATGATTGGAGCGACTCCTGACTTCGTGTACCCGAACAAGTGCTCATGCTCCTCGCGGCATGCAATGCACCACGACGCCCAGACATTCAACAGCCACACCTTGCCCTTCATGTCTTCGGCTGAGAATGTCCTGGTTTCATCTTTTAATTGCGGCAGACGGAATGTCGGCGCGGGCTTATTGACCAGGGCAGACGGAAGCTCGTGCGGATCACGGCTGAGACCGATCGCGAGAAAGACGACGAGAACCAAAAATAGCCCTAACGGTATTAAGTAACGAAGCATATTGGTTTTCTCTGCGTGCTCTGCGTATCTTTGCGATCTCTGTGTGCAACATCATTTTCACGCAGAGCGCGCAAGATACGCAGAGCACGCAGAGCAATTCTACGATTCGGTTTGTACGGACGCAGCGACGGTGCTCGGGACTTCTACTGGTTTGACGGTCTGCCGGGCTTCGCGTTCCTTGCGCGCCGCGAGGGCGTAGCGTCGATCGCTGACTGCCAGGCCGCCGCCGATTGCCATCAGCAGTGCGCCTCCCCAGATCCAGCCGACGAACGGTTTATAGTACACGCGAACCGTCCAGGCGCCTCCACCCACCGGTTCACCAAGCGACACGTACAAATCTCGAAACAGTCCGCTGTCGATCGCGGTCTCGGTCATGACGTTGCCGCTCGCGGTGTAGTTCCGTTTCTCCGGGAACATCTTCTCGATTTCCTGTCCGTTGCGACTGACCGTGATTTCCGCGCGTCCGGCAATGTAGTTTGGACCATTGACGTTGCTCACACCGTCGAAGCGAAACTCGTATCCGCCGGCGCTGACTGTATCTCCAGTCTTCATGTGCACGTCCTGCTCCATCTGGTACCCGGTGACGATCGTCACGCCAACGATAAACACCGCCACGCCCAGATGCGCCACTTGCATGCCATAGTAGCTACGACTCTGCGTGCGCAGTTTCTGAAATACTGTGAGCTGTCCGGTGGTGACTCGAACGCGTTCCCAAAGATTCGCGAAAACAGTAGTGACAATCCAGATCGCCAACAACAGTCCCAAACTGACAAGCCACTTCCACTGTCCAAACACAAACGGCAACGTCACGGCACAAATCACACTGATCACAAAAGCCCAACGCAATCTCGTCACCAGATCGGGAAGATTTGCTTTCTTCCAACGTGCAACCGGTCCAATGCCCATCAGGAACATCGCCGGCGCCATTAACGGCACGAACACGAGATTGAAGTACGGTGGACCAACCGACAGCTTTGACCCGCCAACCGCATCGACAATCAACGGATAAAGCGTGCCGAGCAGCACCGAGCCTGCCGCAACAGTCAACAGCACGTTGTTCGAGAGCAGTAGCGATTCACGCGAAATGACGTCGAACTTGCCGCCAAGCCCGACTTGTTTTGCGCGCCATGCATAGAGCAGGAGGGAGCCGCCAATCACGATCACCAGGAACGCGAGGATGAAGATGCCGCGCTTCGGATCGGTTGCGAACGCGTGAACGGAAGTCAGGACGCCTGAACGCACGAGAAACGTCCCCAGTAAGCTAAGCGAAAAAGCCGCAATCGCGAGCAGCACTGTCCAGCTCTTGAAGCCGCCGCGTTTTTCGGTGACGGCGAGCGAATGTATCAGCGCCGTTCCCACGAGCCAGGGCATGAAAGACGCGTTCTCGACCGGGTCCCAGAACCACCAGCCGCCCCAACCGAGTTCGTAGTAAGCCCACCAACTTCCGAGCGCGATGCCGCACGTCAGAAACATCCACGCCACGGTGGTCCATGGTCGCGACCAGCGCGCCCACGTTGCGTCGAGCTTGCCGCCAATCAGCGCGGCGATCGCGAAAGCAAACGCGACAGAGAAACCGACGTAGCCCATGTAGAGCATCGGTGGATGGGCCACCATCGCCGGATCCTGTAACAGTGGATTCAGGTCGCGACCGTCAAAAGGCACTGGCGACAAACGCGCGAAAGGATTCGACGTGAGCAACATGAACAACAGAAAGCCCACGCTCACGATTCCCATCACGCTCAGCACGCGCGCCACCATCTCTTCCGGAAGGTGACGACTGAAAAGCGAAACAGCGACCGTCCAGAGAGCGAGCATGAACGTCCACAACAGCAACGAGCCTTCATGCGAGCCCCAGGTGGCGGCAAGACGATAGTGCAGCGGCAGTTGTGAATTGGAATTGGTCGCGACGTTCAGAACAGAGAAATCGTTAGTGATAAACGAATAGCCGAGACAGCAGAAAGCAATTGCGACGAAGATAAACTGCGCCTGCCCGGTCGGGGCAGCGAGTGCCATCCACGTGCGATTACCGATTTGGGCGCCGATAAGCGGCAACGTTGCCTGCGTCAGCGCAAGAAACAGCGCGATGATTAATGCGAATTGGCCTATCTCAGGGATCATGTTTCTTTTCAAAATGTCTCACGCAAAGGCGCAAAGAAGCAAAGGAGATCAAAAACTCTCTTGGCGTTTTCTTTGCCTCTTTGCGCCTTTGCGTGAGACCTGCTTAGTTATCAACAACAGTCTCGGCGGCTTCCCGTGCGTATTTGGCTTTGTCAATCGCCTGGCCTGCTTCGGGAGGCATGTAGTTCTCGTCGTGTTTGGCCAGGACCTGGTCGGCGTGAAAAACGCCATCAGCGCTGATCTTGCCCTGCGCTACGCAGCCGCGACCTTCCTTGAACAAGTCAGGCAGTATGCCTTTGTAGACGACGGGAACATTGTACGCGGTATCAGTGACGGTGAACTGCACGTTCAGACCGTCGCGTTTCAACGAGCCTTCCTGAACCAGTCCGCCGATGCGAAAAGTACGATCGACGGGCGCTTCTTTTGCTGCCACCTGCGTCGGACTAAAGAAGAAGACGAGATTATTTCGAAATGCGCTGGCAGCCAAATACGCGGCGACGCCCAGGCCTACCAGTCCAACAGCGATAAATGCGATCCGTCTATGACGTCGTTTCATTAGCACTCCCTCTCAAAACGGAAGCCGGAACTGAATCAGATGATTGCTCTTTGTGTTGCATGAGCGCCTTCCTGCGTTGGCTCAAACTCACGAGCTCCCAAACAATTGCGATCAAAGAAAAGAGGTATGAGCCCCAAATATAGAAGCCATAGCCGCCCATCGATAGATCTGGCCAGTTCATAATTACACTCCAACTTCGGCAAAGCGAGAAGCGTTTTGTTCACGCTCAAGAATAATGCATCGCAGGCGTGTCAGCACAACCGCGACGGAGTAAAGCCAGCATGCGGCGAGCATGATCAGCAACGCAGCCAGCATCGATCCGCGAATAGTCGGTTTTTGCAGCAGGCGAATCGTAGCGCCCTGATGCAGCGTATTCCACCACTGGACTGAAAAATAAATGATCGGAATATTGATGACGCCAACCAGCGCCAGCACGGCTCCCGCACGATCGGCGCGCCGCGGATCGTCGATCGAAGCTTGCAGGGAAATAAATCCGATGTAGAGGAACATCAGGATCAGTGTGGACGTCATGCGCGCGTCCCAAACCCACCAGGTCCCCCAGGTCGGTTTACCCCAGAAGGCGCCGGTGACGAGCGAGATCAGCGTGAACATCGCTCCGGTGATTGCGAGCGCCGACGCCATCATCGAAGAAAGCCGCGCGTTGAAAGCCCAACCGATGCCCGCGTAGAAAGCCATCAACACGTAGAGCAGCATTCCCATCCATGCGGCCGGCACGTGAATAAAGATGATTCGATATGCTTCGCCCTGTTGATAATCTGCCGGGGCAATGAAGAACCCGACAAACATGCCAACGGCAAACAGGATCGTCGCGGGAATCGCGAACCATGGAATCATCTTCCCGGCGATCGGGTAGAACATTGTGGGTGATGCGTATTTGTAGAGGTTCATTTCACTCCAAAGAGATCCTTAGTGCTGACGCTGCGGCCCAGGGAGAAAAAAGCAGCGTCACGATTGCAAATGCTCCGAGCAAATAAAGGTGCGGCGTCGGTGTCGCTCCCATGATGCTCGCTTCGACAGCTCCGGAGCCGAAGATCAGCGCCGGAATGTAAAGCGGCAGCACGAGTATCGAGATCAGCACGCCGCCACCGCGCAGTCCGAGTGTCAATGCCGCTCCCACCGAACCGATCAAACTCAGCACCGGCGTGCCTATCAACAAACTCGCAAACAGAATCCAGAGCGTCTCACGACTAAGATCGAATTGCACTCCCACGAGGGGCGCAACCAACACCAGCGGCACTTCCGCGACGATCCAGTGCGCGAGTGTCTTTCCTAGTACAACTAAAAACAGCGGTTGCGGCGTCAGTAACAACTGCTCCAGGGTGCCGTCCTGATAATCGTTCGCAAACAGACGCCCGAGCGAAAGCATCGACGCCAGCAGTGCTGCTACCCAAACCACGCCGGGCGCGATCGTGCGTAACAGTTGTGTCTCCGGGCCGATCCCGAGCGGAAACAGGCTCACCACGATCACGAAGAAGAAAACTGTCGACAGCATGTCGGCGCGGCGACGCCATGCCAGCATCAGATCGCGCCAAACGATCCAGCGCAACATCGATAGGCTCGAGGGTGCGTTCACGTTGTGAGTTCGAGTCGTTGGAACCGGTCCGTCGACAACTCTAAATCCTGGTGCGTTGCGACGATCGCAATGCCGCCACCGGTCAGGTGGTTTTTAATCAAAGATCTAACAAGGGCAACGGCGCGTTTGTCCAATGAGGTCATGACCTCATCCAGTAGCCAGAGCTTCGTGTTACAAACGAGCAGTCGCGCGAGACCCACTCTACGACGCTGACCTTCCGACAAGAATCGTGCCGGAAGCGCTTCGCGACCAGCGAGACCCACTTCTTTCAAAGCTCCCTGCGCCCGTTCTTTGCTGATTTCCACGCCGTTCAAAGCGTTTGAGATTCTCAGGTTCTCAATCGCCGTGAGCTCATCTTTTACACCGTGACGATGACCCAGGTAAGTCACCGCGGCGACATATTCCTCACCGAGTGAGCGAATATTCGCACCTTCCCACTTAATTTCACCTTCCGCGGGAGCGAGCAGCCCGCACAGAATTCGGAGCAAACTGGTTTTGCCGCTGCCGTTTGGGCCGGTGAGCTGGACAAATGTGCCGGGAGACACTGACAGATCGAGTCCGCGAAAGAGCCTGCGATCTCCACGCACGCAGCCGAGCTTACTGACCTCTAATATACTGTTCGCCTCCGGCGTGATTGTAGCATTCAGCCACGGATAAGCGGATTGAGGCGGACAGCTATGTCTTGACTCGGGGTTCGACCGGGCCCTTTGCTCGCAGCCATTCATTCCAGCCGCCTTGCAGGACCCGCACGCGCTTGAAGCCGCTCGCCTGTAGCACCTGCGCCGCCGAAATGCTCGATTCGTCTTTGGGACAGGCGCAGTAGGTGACGATCTCTCGATCCTTCGGCACGTCTTTCAGCGGAGCGTACTTGAGACGCGACTTTATTTTTCTGGCCTTGAAGTGAATCGCGCCCTTGATCGTCGTGGTGCTTGTTGCATAACCCTGCGGGCTGCGCACGTCGATTATCATGACGGGCTGGTTGCCGGCGATCTTCGCTTTAAGCTCTTCCGCCGTGATCATCTCAACTCCCGCGGGTGTTTGCGCTTGAGCAGTAACCAACGATAGTCCCAGAACAAAAAGAGCGAATAGGTAAATCCTCATTTACGCTTCCTCCCCTTTATCTCATCGTTCGCGATCGATGGAATACGCCGGGAGCCTCCTGCTCACCTTTATATGACTTCGGGTCGTACCATGAATAGCTGGAAGTCGCATAATAAAGGTATCCCTGCGTTCCCTGGAGCGTCGCTCCGATCAAGTCGCCTTGTGCCCGCGGTAACTTCCGGCCCGCGTTTGCAGCTACAAACTCTTTTCCGGTGTTAACCTTCAAATCAATTCCCACCACATCCTTAAGCACAAAAGTCTGCGTAGCTTCCGGGTCGCGCCAGTCGTTGGTGCCATATCCGTGAATAACGGCCAGTAGCACTTCATCTTTTTCGATTTTGAGTCGTGAGCGATCTATCTTGTTGGTGCGCGGCGCTCTCACCAGCCAGGGTGAATACTCCTGATTCATCTCGTCAAGGTTGACGGGTTTTATGATGACAGCAAGGTCCTGAGAAGCGTCGCCATTGAAGTCTCCCATCAGATAGTTGGGGTTGTAATCCGGATCCAGCACGGCGGCATCCTTAAAGACACGTTTCACTGCTTCCTGAACTTCAGGCTTCTTCGGCTCCATAGGCGCCGTCAGCCGCACCGGTGTCGATTCAGGAGTTGGTTGATACGCGGCTGGTGGTTGTTCCACTGCCACTCGTTTAGTCGAGCTGCAGCCGGAAAGGATCAACAGAAGAACTAAAGTCATTAACCAGACCAGTCTCATAATGGGACTCCTTTGAACCATCCACAGATTACACAGATTGGTTCTAAATAATCTGCGTAATCTGTGGATGGTTTTAATGAAACCGAAGCTCGCCGGAGGGTGGCTCCAGCGAGCTTCGGGATAGTGCCTCGTCAGTTCGGCTGCCGCAGGTAAATCATAACGACAGCACGAATGCAATGAGATCGTTCCGCTGCGCGTTAGTCAGGGCATTGAAGTTATTTCTAGCCGTCGTTGCCTGACCGGCGTGCAGTTGAACCGAATCAAAAATAGTAACGTTCAGGCCCTCATGCATGAGCCTGTTGCGAGCCCGAATGCCCCACAGTGGCGGAGTGCGTATTTGGTTCGCGGAGCTCTGTCCGGCGTTTTGAACGATTCCATCCCCTGTGCCGATGTTGTGTAGGGCAAAATCGCTGAAGGGGTGAATGATCTTATTGCCAAGAGCTGCCGGCACCGAGAACGCCCCACCATTGATTAGGGTTCCCGGAGGTGCAGTCACAAAGGTACGCGTGTGGCAAACAGCGCAACCGACACTATTGAACAGCGAGTCGCCTCGTACTGCCGCCGCCGGAATCGGGTTCTGACGTCCGGGAGCACGTGTCGCTGCCATGAAGTCGGCGAACGCAAGCACGTCATCTCCATCATCTTCAGGATCCGCGACCGGATCGAAAGCCGACGGGAAGGTCACGTTTATAACACCTTCAGCCGTGCTGGCCGGGTTCTCATGTGTGCCGGCATCCGCGGCGCTCGAGCTTCTGCCGCCGAAACCGTCAAACGGGTTGGTGATACCCATCTCGTTGAGATATGCATCGCCTGAGAACGAAACGAGGCTCGCCTGTTGCGCTTTCCAACCGAAACGGCCAATCCGAAGCGCGTTGCCCGCCTCCGTTACCGGAACTTGCGAGAGTGTGCCACGCTGTGCCACTGGTTGGGCAGCTACGTTGTTCTGAAGTGCCGTGTTTGAGAGCGATTCGATAAATCCATCGCCCAGCGTGCTGAGCGTTACGCGGAACGCCTTGACGGTCTCAGCAGTTGAGATGTGCTCTACGATGTCGGAATCCGTGGCGCGGGCATGGATCAATTGGCCGCCTGCTGCATCAACAAAAGCACCATTCGTAATGTGACCAGCCCTGAATTCCATTTGCTGTCCGAATGCACCCACATCAACTGACTGGTGACATTCCACACAACCTACGTCGTTATAGGTTGGTCCAAGACCATCTTCGATAGTCTCGCGTTCCGAGAAGATGAATTTGTTGTCTTCGAATCTGCCGTTCCCTCGCGCGGTGGGAGCTACGGGTTCGTTGACGCATTCGTCGATCGGTGTGCCCTTCACGCCGAAACCGTTGAACAGATCATCGGTCTTGGCGTCCATGTCGGTGGTCGGTGCCTCGGTTGCTGCCTGGCCTTCGACGGATTGGGGCGAGCTCAAGGGTAAGAAGAGCGCGACCGCGAACAAGATTAGAGTCAGGATAGGTAGAACTTTCCTCATTTTTGACTTGACCTCCTAGGAGCTACAAACGGGTTGCGCGACAAAACTGGCACGGTCTGCCCGTCGGCAGACGGCACGGTTCTGCACTAGTTAAGGAACCTGCTTGACTTGAACTACTGAAGGCAGCTCGAGTCTTAGGGGGGTATGACCAGAGTTAAATGAGTCCCCTCACTGAAGAAGTAAACCAAGGGCAAAGCCTTAGTTGTGAGAGAGAGGGCAGATGCGCGGGTTCTGCTCGAATTAGTAAATCGAATTAGCTGGGCTTGACTTCGTTTAGCCGGGAGTGGGCGCACTCTAGTCCCGTTTAGAGGCAATGTCAAGAAAATTGTGGCCGCGAGATTACACAATT
>DATENQ010000228.1:0-6321 GCA_035275005.1 Pyrinomonadaceae bacterium
CTGACCATCGTCAGTTGTTTGATGAACAAACTGGCTGCCAACGTAAAGTTTCTTGTGATCGTGTGGTGAGATCGTCAGCGGAAAGGTCCAGACAAACCTGTACTTCAAATCCGCCGCGGGTGAGCCATTCGTTTGATCCGGCCACACCTCAACGCGCCGCATTTGGCCATTACGCAAATCAAAACGTTCCACGATGCCGCCGATGCTTCCCGAACCCGAAGCACTCGACCAGATGATATTCGGATCGACCGGATCCGGCGTGGCCCAACCACTCTCACCACCACCTACCGGGTGCCAGGCGCTGCGCGGAATCGCTCCGGAAACGCCACCACCACCCGAACGGCTCGGCCCGCGATAAGACGGATCGTCTTGCTCGTTGCCGTAAACGTAGTAAGGAATTCGATTGTCGACAGTCACGTGATACATCTGCGCGATGGGAAGTTGAATGCGATTCCACGTCTGCCCGCGTGTTGTCGAGATCGAGACGCCGCCGTCGTTCGCCACTGCGATGCGGTTCGCATTTGTCGGATCGATCCAGATGTCGTGATTGTCACCGCCGGGACTCGCGCCAAGATTCATCATCCGATTTGTTTCCCCACCATCCGTTGAACGCGCGAAGCCGGCGGTGAGGTAGTAGATCTCGTTTTCGTTGTCGGGAGCAACGGCCATACGAAAGTAGTAATGCGTGCGGCCGCCGAGATTTCGGTCGTAGCTGACCAGATGCCACGTTTCGCCACCGTCGTCCGAGCGCCAGAGTTTGCCGCGATCAGTTTCCTGACCGTTCAGCGGCACGCCGTCACCGGTTTCGATCAACACGTAAATGCGTTTGGAGTTGCTGGGCGCGATGGCGGGG
Organism: Pyrinomonadaceae bacterium; assembly: GCA_035275005.1. Taxonomy (GTDB): domain Bacteria; phylum Acidobacteriota; class Blastocatellia; order Pyrinomonadales; family Pyrinomonadaceae; genus PSRF01. Next base: position 854 of record DATENQ010000228.1, read on the forward strand.
ACGATCTTGCCGGTCATGCGCGTTGGCAGACCGTTGCCCGTCAGACGTTTCCACGTAACGCCGCCGTCGATCGACTTGAAAAGACCGCTGCCCGGTCCACCACTCTCGCGTCCCCAGGTGCGGATCTCGAGCGGCCACGTGCCCGCGTACAGGACTTTGGGATTGTTCGAATCCATCTCGAGGTGTGCGCAGCCGCTGTTCTCGTCAGTAAAGAGCACGCGCTCCCACGTCTTGCCGCCGTCAGTCGTGCGAAAGACGCCACGTTCCGGCTGTGGTCCATAAGCATGGCCGAGAGCGCCGGCGAGAACTATGTCGGGATTTTTCGGATCGATTACAACGCGACTGATACGGCCGGTCTTTTCCAGGCCCATCAACGTCCACGTCTTTCCGGCGTCCGTTGACTTGTAGATCCCCTGGCCCACGGAGATGTGGCTGCGTATCCATGGTTCGCCCGTGCCTGCCCAAACGATGTTTGGATTAGAGGGAGCAATAGCCAGCGCGCCGATTGAGGAGACTGGTTGCCCGTCGAAGATCGGATCCCAATGGATACCACCGTCGATCGTTTTCCAGATGCCGCCTGATGCTGCGCCGGCGTAGTAGATATTTGGCTGGCCCGGAATGCCGACCACCGACGTGAGACGATTGCCGGTCGGCCCGATGTGCCGGTAGCGAAGAGCGCCCAGAATATCTTTGTTGGTGTCCTGCGCTTGTGCCGAGAGAATCGAGAAACAGATCGCGAGCAGTGAAACTAGCAGGGTACGTTTTCGCTTCCGCATGTGGGTCTCCTTCAGTGATCACAAAAGGGCACACAAGCACAACGACTAAATCATCGTTGTGCCCGAGTTACCTTTTGTGCCTTGTGTGCCTTTTTGTGGCCCTTTTAGCGGCTTAATTTCGCCGGCCGCCAAATATACGCAAAATGAAGAAGAAGAGATTGATGAAGTCTAGATAGAGTGACAGCGCTCCCACTACTGCATACGATCCCACGCGACCGTCAGGCAGTGCGACTGCCATCTGTTTCAGGCGCTGCGCATCCCACGCTGTCAAGCCGGTAAACACAATCACGCCTACCACCGAGATAACGAAGTACAGCGCGCTGTTCAGCCAAAAGAGATTTACGACCATGGCGATAATAAGGCCAATCAGTCCCATGAACATGAACTGGCCCACGCCCGCGAGACTTCGCTTAGTAAACGTGCCAAACAGCGCCAGGGCGCCGAACATTGTTGCCGTAATCATGAAGGCTGAGACAATCGACGCGCCGGTGTAAATCAGAAATATGACCGAGGAAGTGACCCCCACCATTGCCGAGTAAAGCATGAAGAGCCCGGCGGCAGTGGCCGGCGACAGGTGGTTCACGCGTGTTGACAGGAAGATCACGAGTCCCAGTTGCCCGAAAAGCAGTATCCAGAAGAGGATTCGATTAAGAATAAAAGTCTCAATCAGGGTTTCTGACGACGACACGAACAATGCCGTTCCCGCCGTAATCAACAGACCCAGAAACATCCATCCATAAACTTTGCTCAAAAACGCCGTAACCCGAGCGTCACGAACGTCAGCCGAAACATACGAAGCTTGATTCCAACTCATTTGTTATCTCCTCGTTGGGCTCACCCAACTGTTTCATTCGCGAACATTATAACTAATTATCATTGACACAACACTCGACCTCGGGGAATTATCGGATTGCCCGACGAAGACCCCAAACTTCAGGAGGAGCTAATGATTACGAGAAGCTTTTTGGTTGTGGTTGCAATCCTGGTCTTTGCCAGCCCGGCTTTTACGCAATTTGGTCAGTCGAACCGGCTCACTGACCTCGCGTCGCGCCTCTCGCGCGATGCGGACGATTTTGCGGACTCGAGCTATAACGGTTTCACGAACAACTCGCGGGCATTGCGCAACGACACCGAAGCGGTGATGCTGGCGTACCAGTTTGCAGGCGCGTCGCGGATCTTCTACCGAATGACTGTCGACCGTCGCCGCAATCAGGATCTGCGCGACGCTTTCGACGTGCTGCAGAATCTCGCTCGCTCCGTCGAACGGAACAACGCCCAGCGAAATAACTGGTCCAACATTCAACGGTCGATGCAGGACATTGCGCGCGAGCTCAATGCGCCGGGCGGTGGCGGCCAGTATCCCGACTCCGGACGCGGCGGGCGCATGACGTGGCGCGGACGCGTGGACGACGACGTGCGCATCAGGATTCGTGGCGGCTCTGCCGATGTCGAGACGATCGGTGGTACCGCGTATTACGACGGCCAGCCAAACTTCGAAAACTCATTACCAAATCGCCGCGTTACGGTGAGACTGTCGGAGAAGCGCGGTCGCGGCGAGATCTTTATCGAGCAACAACCGTCACGCGAAAACGACTTCACCGTCGTGATCCGGATCAGGGACACGAAGGGGGGCGCGTCGGAGTATTCGTTTACTTTAGAGTGGTGACCTTTAGCCGCAGATTACGCAGATTGCCGCAGATACGGCTTGATCTTCGGCAAATCTGCGTAATCTGCGGCTTATTTTTCGATCATTATCTCGTCGACGAAGATCCACGCATCGCCGCCGCTGCCCGGGTGCCACGCGGGAATCTTGCCGAAGTTCACCGCCCGAAGGCGTATGTAGCGCGCCCTTTGTGGCGAGATCGTTTGCACGAAGTCTTTCGTCACTACACCTTCCTGTTTCTCGGAAACTTCATTCACAATCGAGAAGGCCGGACCAAACGTTCGCCCATCGACCGAGAGCTCGATCTCAACTCGCTTCGGCATCCAGATCCACGATCCAACGTCCTGCAGGAACCCCGCGCCGACTTTCGAAACACTTTGCACTGCGCCGAGGTCCAACACGGCCACAAGATCCCGGCCCTGGTAACCTTGCCAGCTGCCACCACTCCAATTAACACCGCCACGAATACCATCGATCAGCGCGAAATCGCCACCGCCCGTGTATTGCGAGCTATAGCTCGACTGCATCGTGATCTTCCAATCGTGCGGAATGCGATGGTAGGTTGCCGTCACCACCAAACTGCGCTGCAACTTTGGAGTAATCGCTACCGCTTTCACGGTCGTATCGGCATCGATAAAAAACGGTCGAGTAAACTTTGGCGAATTGACACCGGGTTCCGTTCCGTCAGTCGTGTAATGAAGACTTTCCATGCCCGTTAAACTGATCTCGAGGCGGCCTCTGAATGTCTGGCCCGCGGCCTGAATCACAGGAACGGGCACAACCGGCGGCGAATCGACACGCGAAACCGGCTCCTTCCCTGGTCCACTTCCCCAAAGCGGATTCGGACGCGGTCCCATCTGAAAAACCAGCTCACCGCCGGCCATCAAATCGCCGTGCTGAAGATACGACTTGTTATACGTCGTCCCGTTCAACTTCGCCGATTGAATATAAACATTGCGCTCCGAAGCATTCTCCGCGCGAACTACAAACGACTTTCCATTCTCGAGATTGAACCGGACCTCCGGAAACAACGGCGATCCGATCGCATAGATCTTCGAACCCGGCGTCACCGGATAAAATCCAGCCGCACTCAACACGTACCACGCCGACATCTGCCCGCAGTCTTCATTCCCGATCAGTCCATCGGGCTCAGGTTTATAGAACTGGGCCATGATCTGCCGCACGCGCGACTGTGTCTTCCACGCCTGGCCCACGTAGTTGTAAAGGTAAGCGATGTGATGACTCGGCTCGTTACCGTGCGCGTACTGTCCGATCAGCCCGGTGATGTCCACTTGTTCGCGGCCAGTCGTCCGGCTTTCCGCCGCAAACATCTGATCGAGCTTGCCGGCAAACTTCTCGCGACCACCCATCAGTTCGATGAGGCCGTCGATATCGTGCGGAACAAAGAACGTATACTGCCACGAATTTGCTTCGGTAAATCCGAACGTCACCTCGCGTGGATCGAAAGGCTCGAGCCAGCCGCCGTTACTGCGCGGGCGCATGAAACCTGTCGAGAAATCAAAGACGTTCTTGTACGACTGCGCACGCGCACTGTAGCGCGTGTAATCCGCCGTTTCACTAGCCATGCGCGCGACTTGAGCGATGCACCAATCATCGTAAGCGTACTCGAGCACCTTCGAAACCGACTCGCGCTCGTCCTCCATCGCGATGAAACCCTTGTCCACGTGCTTCAGCTCCGCGCTATGTCTCATCGCCTGATACGCTTTTCGCAGATCGAACCCATCGATGCCCTTCACAGCCGCATCCGCGATCACCGAAACAGCGTGATATCCGATCATCGTGTCGGTCTCGTTTGCGGCAAGCTCCCAGACGGGCAGTCGTCCGCCCTGTTCGTACTGCACCAGAAACGTCCTGATGAAATCACGCGTACGTTTTTGATCGATGATGGTGTAAAGCGGATGCGCCGCGCGAAACGTGTCCCAAAGAGAGAAGACCGTATAGTTCGCGAAGCCGTCAGCGACGTGAGTCTTAAAATCTCGCCCGCGATAGCGTCCATCCACGTCCATGAAGAGATTGGGCGCGGTCATCGCGTGATAGAGCGCGGTGTAGAAATTCGTCAACTGCGCGTCCGTGCCGCCCGTAGTCTGTATCTTATTAAGCTCTGAATTCCACGCCGCGGCAGCGTCAGATCTCACCTTGTCGAAGTCCCAATCATTAACCTCGGTGCGCAGGTTCTTTAGTGCTCCGTCGATATCAACAGCCGAAATTCCGACCTTCACCAGCACAGGCAAACCATTGCGCGCCTCGAAACGGAAAGAGATCTTCGAAGTACGTCCGCGCTTATCTTCCAGACCGATCGTGCTGTATTCCGTAAAAGGCTGTGAAAACTCCAGCGCAAAGTAAACGATTTGATCCCTGGCCCACGACTGCGATCGTCGCCAGCCGACCAACGTGTTTTTGCCGGTGATGCGATGATCGAAGTCGATGAGTTTATCGCGATGCCCTAAATCGATGAGGATATTTGCGTCGTCAGTGCGCGGGAAGGTGTAACGATGCATACCCACGCGCGCTGTGGCGGTGAGCTCGACCAGAATATGATCATCGAGTCTGACTGAATAATAACCGGGTGTCGCTCTTTCGTTACGATGGTCGAAGTGCGTGCTGTATGGCTGATCGAGCCGTGGATCCAGGAAAGGCTGACCAACAGCCGGCATCAACAGGATGTCGCCGTAGTCTGAGATACCCGTACCGCTGAGATGTGTGTGGCTGAAGCCGTAGATCGCCGAATCGGAGTAGTGATAACCGGAGCAGCCGTCCCAGCCCGTGAGTCGTGTATCAGGACTGAGTTGGACCATACCAAAGGGCACAATTGCGCCAGGGAACGTGTGGCCGTGTCCGGCGGTGCCGATGAAGGGATTGACGTAACGAGTGAGATCGCGTTGCGCTGAGACTTGGTGAGCGAAAAGAAGCAGAAAGATGATGCTTACAAATCTCATAGTAGTTCGTTTAGTGCCTTCCTGGATGAAAGTCAGGAAGAGGGGCTCGCCCCCGCTCTCGCAACAGCGGGG
>DATENQ010000229.1:0-26862 GCA_035275005.1 Pyrinomonadaceae bacterium
ATCCGTCGCGAGGGCGAGCGCGCGCTCGAAATGTTCCGCGGCGAGAACCGTATCGCCGTGCAGCATGAAGGCCTTGCCGATCGCTTCTTCCTGGGCCAGTTGCTCCTCGGTGAGACCTAGCGCTTCCGCACAGTCGCGCGCGCGCCCGTAAGCGGCGATGGCTTCGTCAAACGCAAAAACACGCACGGCCTCCGCAGCTGCGTGTTTCGCGTACTCCAAACCCTGTTCGTGATCGCCGGCCTGGATGTAGTGATGAGCCAACTTTTCTACCGCGCACTGTGATTTATCGCAATGTCGCTTCAAGCCTTCCGCGACGTGGCGGTGCAAGCGGCGGCGTCGAATCGGATTGAGCTCTTCGTAAAGCACTTCGCGAATCTTGTCGTGCGTAAAGCTGAACGAGTCGCCGGAGCCGGCGGCGATCAGTTGCGCGCCTGACGCTTCGTCGAGCGCATCGAGTAGCGCGTCTTCGTTTTGCTCAGCCACGGCTGCAAGCTCTTCAAAAGTGAAAACTTTTCCGAGGATGGCGGCGACGCGCAGCACTTCATTGCTGTTCTGACTGACGCGATCGAGACGATTGCCGATCGCTTCTTTGACGCTCTGCGGGATCAGCAGTTGGGCCACGTCGCAACGATGCCAGCGACCACTTTCGCGACGCACCGAACCGCGCTCAATCAGTGCCTTCAACACTTCCTCGACAAAGAACGGGTTGCCTTCCGTCTCGCGATGGACCGCAACTGCAAACTCGCCACTGACGTTCTCGCCGAGCAGCGCGCCGAGCTGTTCGGTGGTTTCAGACTCGTTGAAGCGACGCAGTGCGATACGCGTGATTAATCGTTCGCGATTCCAGTCGACCAACGCCTTCGCCAGCGGATGTGCGCGATCGAGCTCCGTTTCGCGATAAGCGCCGGCGATCAGCACGCGTTCATTGCGCAATTGGCGCAGCAGGTGACTCAACAGCCAGAGCGTGCCGCGATCGGCCCAGTGCAAGTCGTCAGCATAGAAGAGCAGCGACTGGCGTTGCGCGATTGCCGAAAAGACCTGGACGACGGCGTCGAAGAAGAGCAGTCGCTCTTCGTGTGGAGCCAGTTCAGGACGCTCGGGAAACGGTCCGAGTCGAGTTTCGATTTCGGGTGCGAGTTTGGCGATTTGAATTGCTGCGTCACAGAGGATCTCGCGCAGTTTGTCGTCACTCTTTTCTTCGCGCACCCAGCGACGGAATGCTTCGACGAAAGGCAAGTATGGTGTGGCGGCTTCGTATTCATAACAACCGCCGGACAACACGACGGCGCCGTCAACGGCGGCCTGGATCGTGAGCTCGCGCGCGAGCCGCGTCTTGCCCGCGCCCGGTTCACCGCTGAGCAGCACTGCGTGGCCACGACCTTCGCGTGCGCGTTGCCACAGCTCGCGCGCCTCCGCGAGCTCCGCATTGCGACCGACGAGACGACCGCGCGAGAGTGCGTCGAGAATCGCAACCGCGGGCGCGCTATCGGCTGTGGAAGATCCGCCTTCGCTGTTTAGTGAATTGAGTAATGCTGCCCGAGTTTCAGCCGCGGAGCTGAATCGTTGCGCGGGATCTTTTGCAAGCAGGCGGATGATGATTGCTTCGAGCGCGCGTGGTATGTCTGAGCGAAGCATGCGCGGAGGAACGACGTGCGCGTGTACGTGTTGAGAGATGATGGTCAACTGATCGTCGCCGGTGAAAGGCACGCGACCGGTGGTCAGCTCGTAAAGTAAAACGCCGAGTGCGTAGAGATCGGCGCGCCCGTCGATCGTTTGGCCCAGCGCCTGTTCGGGAGCCATGTACGCGGCTGTGCCGACGATGACGCCGGCGCGCGAGATGCGCGCGTCGTAAGCAGGCAGAGCGAGACCGAGGTCCGCGAGTTTCACGTTGCTGCCGCTACTGCCGGACAAGAGAACGTTATCGGGTTTCAGATCGCGATGAACGATGCTGTTTGCGTGCGCGTGTTCGAGCGCGTCGCAAATCTGGACTGCGATCGCGACCACCCGCGCGAGATCGTTGGGACGTGCGTCTGAGAGACGCGGCCCACTCACCAGTTCCATCACGAGAAACGGAAAACCGCTTGCTTCGCCGACGTCGTGAATCGTAACGATGTGTGGATGATTGAGCGCCGCGGCTGCGCGTGCTTCCCGCACCAGTCGCTCGCGTCCGTCTGAGGTCTGGCTGGTGGCCGAGAGAATTTTTACAGCGACTTCGCGCCGGAGCTCAAGATCGGTGGCGCGATAGACGGTGCCCATGCCGCCGCGACCAAGCTCACTATCGAGCCGGTAGCGTTCGCGCAGGATTGTGCCGGGAGCGAGACTCACACTCGCGCGCGGCTCATCCGGAAGGATGCGCGTTTGCTGAGAATCGACCATGCTTCAAAGGATAGGACAAGCGGCAAAGAAACAAAAAGCAAATTAGCCACAAAAAGGCACATAAAGCACAAAAGGAAAACTCTGCTTAACCAAAGAACCTCGCATTAATAAGATCTCCCATTAATCATTTTTGAGCTTTTGTGGTTATTGAGGCTTGAACGTGTAGGTGATTGTGCCTTCAGCTTCGCGATCGTTGAGTTTTTCGGGATCGAAGGTTGATTTCATTGCGGCTTCGGTGGCACAGCCGCGCATGAGCCAGTCGCCGCCCGAGCCTCGTGCCTTGTACACCTGCCCGTTTTTAGCGACCAGGACGAAGACCGTTACGGTTCCCGACACTGGTTCGGATCCTCTCACCGGACACTCAGCCTCCGGCAAAGACACGGCTTTGCCAGCCACATCTCCGGCCAATTCCGGTGATCCCTTCTGAATCGTTCTATGTTCCGCCGCCGTGCGGGCAGCCGCCTGGTTTGATTTGTAGAGATAGGCGGTGATGAGCGATCCGACAACGATCGATCCGAGGAGCGTAGTGATTACCATGATCCAGAACAACGGCGGATTCGACTTTGGTGGCGGCGGCTCAGAAACGAGCGGCGCATCCGCGTCGATGAGCGGAGTCATGTCATAGGCGCAGTACGACAGCAGATCGCTGTTGTACGTGGCGTTGCACTTCGGACAACGTTTCCGTTTTTCAGTATCGACTACTGGTGGCGCCGTCAGAATTCTCGATGAATGCGCCCGTACCGGTTCCGGCGCCGGCTGAGCTGGTGGTGGCAGCTCAGGCTCAGGCTCGGGATTTACAGGTTCTTCGTTGCGGTTCACGCGTCGCTGTGCCTGCTCGTCCAACCTTTGCTTCATCCCGGTGATCCAGCGGCGCGCCTTCTCGGCCTCCGAGACGGACTCGCGAGTATCAGCCGCGGGTGTGGGTGGAGTTACTTCAGGCTCCGGTTCCTGGAGATTAATCGTGATTCTTCTTGGCGGAGTACTCGGTTGAGGATTGCTGGTGAGAATTTCAATTGCTTCGGTCGCGCCTCTACGCTGCGCCCAGTCGATGGCGTTTAGGCCGAGATTATCGCGCTCGTGTGGATTGGCCCCGGCGTTGACGAGTTGCCGGACGATATTCGTGTGACCGCGAATGACCGCGAGAATGAGGGCGGTTTGGCCGCCGCCCGTTCTCTCGTTTACGTCCGCGCCATTGGCCAGTGAAGCGGATACAGCATTTTCGTCGCCGGAATTAACGGCGCTGGTCAATGAAATGTAAGAACTCACCGCACGGGTCCCTCTTCGGTACAAGCTCAGGGGGCTCGCAGGTATATTACAGGATCAGGACGTCTCCTTGGAGTGTGGCGACTGCATAAGTAGAACAAGTCAGGAAGAGGGGCTTGCCCCGCCTTTTCGCTTGGCAGCGGGGCAAGCCCTCTTCCTGACTTGTTCTTTCTCCAGGCCGCGCAGGAGCAATATCAAAAGGCCGGTGGCACAAAGGCCTGATTGAAACCCAGGCCGTTCGGGAATTGTGCGTTGGTTGGACGCACGCCGGTGCGCACCCAGGCATCGATTGCGCCAATCGCGGTTAACACCTGCGGCCCGGTGAAGTTACAGTGTCCGACGCCGGTCGTATACGTTTGAAACAAGAGTTCCTCTTTGCCCGCCGACGCGTTCAGCTCCGCATAAGCAGACTCATTCGCCACTACCAGCAGTTGATCGATGATCGTGTGCATCGTCAGGATCGGGTTGCGAATCTTGCCGTTGAAGTCGGTGTTGTTGCGGACGTAGTTGCGCGCCGATTGTTTCGCTTCGATGTCGGTTCGCGCGTTCATCTGCGCAAGCCATGCATCGACAACGGGTGTGGGTAGTCCGATGCCTGCCAGATACGCCTTCTCGGCATTGGTCAGCTCGTAATGCTGATCGAGGTTCTGGACGATTGGACCACCGGCACGTCGCTGCAACTCAGCGCGGGCTTCAGTGACGAAGAAGAAGTCAGTCAACGCCCAACCGGGGAAGAATCCGGGCGGCGGCGGTGGCGTGATACCACGACCGGGATTTTTCGCGACGAGTCGAATGAATTCAAACTTCGGGAAGTTTGCGATGTTGCTCAACTCGGGAGCGAGCTTCGCGAGCACCTCGGTGTCGAAATCGATATCGTTTCTGACTTCGCCAACCGTTCCCCACGATGGTGGAATTCCAAAGACGACGTCGTAAGCGAGATAGAGTGGAACGCCACTGTCCCAGAGGCGTGTGGCGCCGGCGCCCGCACTGCACAGGCAGAGCGCGCCGTCGTAGATCCCGCCAAACTGTTCCATGCTCTTATAACCGACGAACGTTCCTAACGAAGCGGCGACGAGGATCGTCCTTTGCGGTTTGGCCACGTTCTCGCGAAAGAAGACTGCGAGGTCCTTAACATCGAGGATTGCGTCGCCGATGGCCCAGCCGTTGTCTTTGTACGCCGATCCCGCGAGAGCGTATCCCTGCGCCAGCAACGGCGCTTCGAGCGCTGCGCTTGGAGCGACGTCAGCATTTCGATTGTCGATCTCGCCGGGGTGATCGGCTTTGTCGCGATAGCCGTGCGCGAAGATGAGCAGCGTTCCGTTCCAGACTTCCGGCACTCGTATCCGGTAAGGCGCGCCGTTAAGTTCACCCGAAAGTTCGAGCGGTGCGGCTTTGGCAACCGGCGGACGATCGATCAGAGTGACAGAAAGTAGAGAGAGGAGTGTTAGAGCGACTAGCAGCCTGGCAGTGATTTTCATAGTGGCGGCAGACTATCACTGCTGGCTTAAGTGGGCAAGAAAGTTTAGCCACAGATCACACGGATTACACGGATAGAACAGTTAAATAAATCCTTGTTCATCTGTGTTCATCTGTGGGTAAAACTGATTACTGGCTCGGCTGCTGGCTCATGTCGATGCGTGTGTAGAAGATGGTGGTGCCGGAGGACTCGGGTTGCACCATGATCGCCATCATTTCCTGTTTCGGGCCACTCCTCGTGAAGCTGCACATCGCGCCATTGGTTTTCATCTCTTTCGTGTCGCGAAAACAACTGTCGTCGACACGACCCCAACCAGCATCGGTCATGCTGTTGCCCGAATAAAAATCTTTCACTTCCTGCTCGGGTTTATCCGTACGAAAAGTGATGAAGGCGATTTTTCCCTTCATCATCCTGCCGAAAATAATACGCATCGGCAACGGTAGCTTTAGGTCCGTTTTGGTGGCTCCGGGGAAAGGCGGTACGTCGGGCCAAAGGTTGGCGACCATAACGCTCTGGTCGTCGCCGCCCAATCGTTCGGCAAGGTTGCAGGAAAGAGCTACAGCTACGAGCAGAGCAAGAGCGAGGATGGAAGCCGATAGTCTCATATTGCCTCCTGGTTAACGCGTCACGATCGATTTAACTTGTCCACGCTTCAACAGGGTAACCATTCCGTTGCGCCTGTACCATACACCATCTTTGGTTCGCCAAACTTCGTCGGCTTCGATTTTTCCGCCGCTGGTCAACATTATTACGGGCTTGCCGCCTTGCCGGTTTCCCATTCCCGGCCCGCTGGTTGAGACCGGATCGGAGCTGGCGCGCGTGTGTGCAGCGCTTGGGGTTCCGTTAACAGGAATTTTCGGAGATGGCGAGGGCGATGGTGAAGGTGAGACTGTGGGCGACGGCGACGGCAGAGCGGGTGGCGGCGTAGTGACAGGCACCGGGGTGCTCGACGTTTGCGGCGCCGCAGCGGCCTCTTGTGTCTGACGGCTGACGGCGTAGTAGATCGCAAATACAAACACGCCGAGCAATAGACCAACTACAGCGACAATGGGTAACAACGCTCTGCGTTTGGGTCGGGTCGGGCGCGTTACGGCTTCGATCTCGGCGTCGTCAACAACCTCGAGCAGCGTTTTGTCGAAGTCGCAATGTTCGTCCGAGTCAGGATAGAGGAAGAGACATTGGGGGCAACGTTTCATGACGGTCAGAACTTGAAGGGCTTCTTCAGGATGCGCCCGGTCTTCTTGAGGATTGAACCGACTTTTGAGTCGTCTTTCTTCGGTTCATTCGAGGTTGTGGCGGTCGTCGTTTTCACGGACGCTTTTTTGACGGGTGCGGGTGCGGATTGTTTGGTTGGGGTCGCAGGCTTCGGTTCTTCAGCGGCTGGTGGAACTTGAATGGCCTCAGTTGGCTGTGCCTGCGGAGTGGGACTTACTTCCGGAACTGGAATCGACGTGCTGGTGGCGCTCGCCGGTATCTCGATGACCGGTTGCCTCGCCTTTCGTTGCGTCGAGACGTAATACACCATGCCGAGCACAAGGACGAGAATCAGCGTCGCAAATGCCGGGACGGCGCGGTTTCGGCGCGGTAGAGGTTTGGCTGGCACGGTAGCCAGCGCGTTGTGATTGGGAAGACTTCTGGAGTCAAAAACCAGCAGGACGCCGTCCATGTCGCAAAGGCTCTGGTCGTCCTCGTAAATAAACTCACACTGGGGGCACCTTTTCATGCGACTCTCCTGGAATTGCTGGTTATTGATGGGGCCTGCGGACGTGGAAGCTGGAGTGAGTAACTCCGCAGGGCTTAAGAGTACACCTGAAAGGGCCTGTAAAACAAGATTTAAAACCCAGATAGAACAAGTCAGGAAGAGGGCTTGCCTCCGCTGTTTCCGAGAGCGGGGCAAAGCCCCTCTTCCTGACTTGTTCTATTCTGCCGCTAAATATTTCTCCCGCAACACGTTCGTGTGGTGCGCGACGTGGCCCGCCATGATGTAGGCCAAAGCACGCACCGTCACCGGGTTATCGCTCGCGACTCCACTCTTCGACCACGCCTCTGCCGGCATGTTCGTGAAGAAAGAAATCGTCGTCGAACGTACGTTTCTGAACTCTTCAACCAGTTCAGCCCACGAGGTCTCGTTTGCCCCGGCATGCTGAACCGCAATGTCCTGGTCGAAACTGGGAAGCGGATCCTGGAACCCACGCGCAAACCATAAAGCGCGCCCCAGAAACACGAGCTCGCCGTCGTTAACGTGACTCAGCAACTCACGAATGGTCCACTTTCCGGGAGCGTAGCTGTGCAAGCTCTGCTCCTCTGAAATGCCCTCAAGGAAATGGAGAGTCTGGCCCATCTGTTCCTCGAACGTGGCCACGATATCTTCGCTCTGGATCAGATCGATGTATCTGAAATAGTAGTCGGCAGCTTCGGTAGATTGTGGTCGTGTCATTTGGCTCAAATCGTAGCATCAGATCCAAGTGAAATAGAAATTTGAAAAATTTCATACTGTATGTGAGGTGACGCCCTTTGCCGCAGCAATACTTGCTCCGACAGCGGGAGGGGAAACTTCGTCACGACGCCCAGACTGGCATCACTATTTCGGAAATCCCCTCCCTCCTGCTGTGCGGCAAAGCCCTGCCTCGAAAATCCACATACTAATGGAGACATATTATGAGTGATCGAAAAGTATTTACCGATAGCGTAACGGAATTGCCGCCGCAGGCAGATGAGGGAATTGTCCATGAGGGTCTTCTTCTCAACGCTGCGAAGCCCGAAAACAAGGACGAAAAGATGACGATCCTCTTCTCGTTTGCGCCTTCCCCCGAAGTCCAGAAAGGGTTTGAAGCGAGGGTGGCTAAAGGGGAGATCGTCCCACCCGAAGAGCTGGAACAGGCGTATGGATCAAGTGCGAAAGATCATAGCGCCCTGGTCAAATGGCTAAAGAAACAGGGATTCGAGATCGTCGATGAGTCAAAAGATAGTGACAGCATCTATGCGCGTGGCACCGTGGATCAAATAGAGAAGAGTCTGGCTGTGACTATGACTCGCGTCACCAAGGACGGGATCACATACAACGCCGCGCAAAACGCGCCGAGTTTACCTAATGACGTGGGCGACAGCGTGCATGCCATCATCGGCTTACAACCTTTCCGGCGCGCACACAAAAATAGCCGCATGTGCATTCCGTCTCACGGCAACCGTGCGTCTTTAAACGGAATGAACGATGTCAAAACCAAGCCGGCGAAAGGTGGCTCGGGTAAGAAATCCACGAAAGGGGCTGCCGCGGGGATCGACGGCCTTGTCACCAACATCGCCAATAACCCGCCATATCTCGTGAGTGAGATTCTGAAGGCATACAATGCTGACGGTCTCTCAGTAACGGGAAAGGGACAGACGATCGCTATCCTGATCGACACCTTTCCATCCGACTCGGATCTGAAAAAGTTCTGGCAACGCAACAACCTGCCGGTCAAAATCTCTCAGATCGCGAAGATCAACGTTAAGGGTGACCCACTGCCGCCACGCGAGGGTGAAGAGACTCTCGACGTTGAATGGACGAGCGGGATTGCGCCGGGCGCGAAGATCAGAATCTATGCTTCCGGCTCGCTCAGTTTTGTCGATCTCGACAGAGCGCTGGACCGCATTATTGCTGACCTGCCGACGCAGCCGGGAATGCGACAACTTTCAATTAGTTTGGGTTTGGGTGAAACGTTTATGGCGCCTGCCGAAGTCAACGTGCAGCACCAGAAGTTTCTTCGACTCGCCGCCGCCGGGGTAAATGTTTTTGTCTCCAGTGGCGACGCAGGCTCGAATCCCAGCGCTACCGGACACAGCTCGAACGGACCGCTTCAGGCGGAGTACGAGTCTTCCGATTCGAACGTGATCGGAGTTGGCGGCACAACGTTGAGGCTCACGGTGGCTGGTGGGGTTTCTAATGAAGAGGCTTGGCCGGGCAGCGGCGGTGGGGCGAGCATCTTTTTTGGTCGTCCCTCCTGGCAGAAGGGAAACGGCGTGCCTGCCGGAACGCAGCGGCTCGTACCGGACGTAAGTGCGGCAGCCGATCCGGGCACAGGCGCTCTCGTGGTTTTCCAGGGAGAGACGACTCAGATCGGAGGAACCAGTTGGAGTGCACCCGTGTGGGCGGGCTTCTGTGCTTTGCTCAACGAGGCGCGCACAAAGATGGGTAAGAGTACGTTGCCGTTCCTGAATCCGTTGATCTATCCGTTGATGGGCACTGCAAGTTTCCGCGACGTCACGTCGGGAAGCAACGGAGAATTCAAGGCCGGCTCCGGCTACGATCAGGTCACGGGCATCGGTGTACCAAGCATCAAGAACTTAATGCAGGCACTCACAGCGTAAAACCACTGTGTCTTGCCACGACCGCATGCACCCGCCCCTCGCAGCCTCTCTTCGGCTGCGGGAGCGGGTGCTGCTGCCTTTTCGATTAGACCTTGCTTTCAGTTATGCTTTGGGCCTTTCGAGAACATAAGCAAGACAGGCCCTGAGGTCATCAGGTTCTAAATCAGGGTAGTCCGTGAGGATCGTCTCAGGAGTTTCCCCTTGAGCAAGCAAACTGAGAATGAGTTCGACGGAGATACGCATACCCCGAATGATGGGTTTGCCACCAAAAATTTCAGGGTTCACTGTTATGCGTCTAAGAAGTGTCTCGTCGATCATCTTAATGGTTGTTTTCGTTGTTCGTTCTAACGAACATTCATTCGCCAGGACATTGTAGATTCAAAAAGGCTCGTAGGTCACGCTATCAAGCCGGTTATTTCTGATCCGGTCCAGGTTGGAATAGATGGGCCATGGCTGCGTAGCTTATACCCATCAGGAACCAGAAGAGCATCGTCACTTCCGCATCGCCGTAGTTGTAATTCACCAGTGAGCTGGCGAGGAGGCCGGTCAGGGCGCCGAGGGTGCCGAGGAGGATGCCGTAGGTGTGGGTGTCGCTTCGATCGGCAACGCTTCTTTCTGCCCGGGCGATGAATAGCCAGAAGGCGATCATCAACCACAACCAGATTGCCAGCATCGGCAAGCCTCGATCGAAGGCGAGTTGTAAGGGCGTCGAATGGAGGTGAAGCATGTCTTTGCCGGGGAAGCCCCACTCGTTCCAATGCAGCTTCATTGCGTCCATGCCGTGCCCAAAGATCGGATGAACCGGAATCCGTTCGAGGCCTGCGCGCGCAACCTGCCAACGTAGCAACGAACTCGGATCGCCGAAGAAGATCGCATTCCGATCGCGCGTCTGCCACACGACCACGGCGCCAAAAGCAAGCACGAAAAACAGCGCGAACGTAATCACCACTTTCAGCACGCCGCCCAGCGATCTCCACACGATTACGGCGGCCCCGATAACGAAGGCGATGATGACCGTTCTCATCGCAGTCAACAGAAGCCCCATTGTCAGTAACGACACAGCGACAATCATGATCTGGAAATACTTATTTGGACCGTGTTGTATGAGGTGCGCGAGCGCCAGGCCCAGAGCGAGTTGCGCGATCATTTGGAGCAACTCGGCAAACGTCTCGTAATGACGTGTCCATCCCGAAGCGCGAAAGCGATGGTTGTGCTCGCTCCCGGTAACACCCGCGGGAGAGAGCTGCGCGATAGTCAGCGGGCGTTCGACCTGTTCGCCGCGCGAGATAATGCCGACGTTAAATACCGTATTCAGCGGCGCCCGGCTCAATTCACGCTCGATGTCGTCAACGGAATAAACGCGCCGGCCATCGACACGCCAGATCGTGTCGCCTGCTTGAACGCCAACTTGTTGAAACGGACTTCCAGTCGCAATCGACTCTACAACAACGCCGCGTCCCCGCCACAGATCAAAAGCACTGTAAAGTGCGCCCACCGACCCGGAAAAAATCAACAACGCCACCAGCACGATCGCGGAAGCTCGCGTAATCGTGGCCCGAGCTAAATAAAAGAGAAAAACACACCACGACGCCTGCAGCTTGGCGATGCTGATGCGAGGTTCTTCTGAGAGCAGTGCGGACGCGACCGTCCAGACCAGCGACAGCACGATAATGAAGTCAAACTTTGAACGCCTCAGTCCCAGGCTTCGCGTTGTCACCGTCCGCATTAGCCATCCGCACCCTGCTACCGCGACGCCGATCACGCTGGCGGCGACCGAGTGAGGGGCGCAGAGAACGTAAATTCCCAGTCCCGCCAGAGCGATTTGTTGCCCTAATTTTCCACCCGGGCTGTCACCGTTTTTGAGCATCGTCTTTTGCAGAAATGGTTGCGTTGACACGCTTTATTTACGCATGTTAGCGTATCTCGCGGCTGTTTGCCGGAGTTGGAAAGTGGAGTTAAGCTGCGCGCACTTAACTAAAATGGCATTGTCCCCGCTGCCCGCTGCCTTCGATTAAAGCCGCCGACGTTCGTTTAATTACGCAAGTTTCCTGATGGCCTTCGATAAAGCTAAGGTCTTAAAAGCCGCTGAGAAGTCTCTTTCTCAGGGAAAGATCAACGCAGCAATCAAGGAATATCGTCAGATTGTCGAGAACGACGCTGACGATCTTACTACCTTGAACATGCTGGGTGATCTTTACGTGCGTGCCGGCAAAAAACAGGAAGCCGTTTCCTGCTTCGAACGCATCGCGGAACACTACAGCGCCCAGGAATTCAATCTCAAAGCGATCGCGATGTACAAGAAGATCGAGCGTCTTCGTACCGGCGATCCAATTATCGCTCTCAAACTCGCCGAGCTTTACGCCAACGAAGGTCTGGTTCACGACGCACGCGCGCAGTATCTGGTCGTCGTCGAAGCCTACACTCGTTCCGGCGACAACAAACGCGCCCTCGAAGTACTTCACAAGATCGCGGATCTCGATCCGAATAACACTGAAATCCGGCTGAAGCTCGCCGACGGTTATCTCAAAGAGAACATGCGGCGCGAAGCTGCGGCGGCTTTCGTGCAGGCAGCCAATCGTCTGCATCAGACAGGCGCGCATGACAAAGCTCTCGAAGCTTATTCCAATGCGCTGAAATTGGTGCGCGACGATCGCGAGGCACTGCGCGGCATGCTCGAAAGTCACATCGCGCGCGGCACGGCTGACGAAGCCGCGGAAGTGCTCGATCGCGCGGTCGAGACCAACGAAGAAGACAAGGAACTCGTGTCGATGCTCACGCGCGCGTATCTCGAAGCTGAAGATGCGAAAGGCGCGGAGCGGGCCACGTCGCTGCTGATGAAGCAGGACTCGTCGAATTACACGCAGTTTCTTCCCGTCACACGTCTCTATCTGAAGGCCGGCGAAGTAGACGAAGTGATTCGCATCCTCTCGACGATCATCGAGCGCATGCTGGCGGGACGCGAAGAGCGCGAGCTGCTGGAGATCGTCAACCAGGTGCTGGATCGAAATCCGGATCACGTTGCGGCGCTGCGTATGCTGGTGCGCATTCACTGGTGGCAGCGTGACATGGATGCGCTGCGTGCATCACTCGAGCGTTTGGCGGAGTCGGCTGAGGCTTCGGAGCTGATCGATGAGGAGCGTTATGCTTTGACGCAACTGGTGCGACTCGCGCCTGACGAACAGCGCTACCTCGATCGACTGAATCTGCTCGGCGGTTTGCAGGATGAGACTTCGGAAGACTTTTCAGCGGCGGCGCCCGAGCCTGAAAGTGAAGTGCCGCAGTTTGAAACGTTCGCCATGGTGCAGGACGAAGAGGAACTGATCCATGCGCCGGTGACAGTTGAAGACGAGTTTGAGACTAACGCGACGCCGGGTTCGGCGTTCTCCGATCCGACCGCTTCGTTTGCGGATCTCAACGAAGAAGAATCCGCGTTCTCAACTGTAGCGAGCGACTTTCAGGAAGTCGATTTCAACATCGTTGCGCCCGCTGACACGCCGCCGCCGAGTTCCGAAGCGAGCCCGGCTGAAGAAGGTCGTCATGAAAACATGATGCGGCAGGAACTCGAGAGTGTTGACTTCTACATCGCACAGGGTTATGCAGACATCGCCGTCGATACACTCGAGATGCTCGAAAGGCAGTTTGGCCCGAACCCGGAGATCCAGGCGCGCCGGGAGAAACTCGCTGCCAGAGATCAGCAGCAACCCGTCGAGCAAGCCGCTGTTTTTGAGTTTGGCGGCACGGAAGAATTGACGACACCTGCCGCACCGGCGGAAGCGATAACCTTCGACGCTGACAGTGCGTATGCAACGTTGGTGGATGGCGGCAACAATGTCAGCACTGCGAAACCGGCCGGAGCAGGCATTGACGCGGGTCTGGCCGAGCTTTTTGAAGAGTTTCGTGTCGCCGAAGAGGGCGATACTGTCCAGGAAGATTTTGAGACCCATTACAATATGGGCACGGCTTACAAAGAGATGGACCTCACGGACGAGGCCATCCAGGAGTTTCAAACTTCGGTGAATCTCGTGAAGCCGGGCGACGGAACGTCGCGGTTCCTCCAGTGTTGCAATATGCTGGGACATTGCTTCATTAATAAGGGCATGCCGGAAGCGGCGGTGCTATGGTTTAAAAAGGGATTGCAGGCGCCCGGACATACTGAAGACGAGTATCAGGCATTACGTTATGAGTTGGCGTCTGCGTACGAGCAGCTTGGTGATTTGACACGTGCGCGCGAGTTTTACACGGAAGTGTACGGCGTGGATGTTTCTTATCGTGAAGTTGCGGAGAAGCTGAGCCAGTTACGACAGAAACCGGAATAAGGCGGATCCTGGTTTAGATTTGCAGGGTAGAGCAGTACATGTCAGCGAAATTAAGCGTTATCTTCTATATTATTTTGTGCATTGAGATTGGCATCTTCCTTACGGTGCTGCCGTGGTGGCCGCAGGGGATGTGGGGCATCAGCGACTGGGGCAATAACTATTTTCTGTTATATGCTGCGCGCAAGACGGGTATTCAGGGTCTTCAGGCAGTGGTGGCTTCGGGATGGGTGCGCGGCGCGGTGAGTGGCGTCGGACTTTTGAATCTCGGCATCGCGTTCTGGGAGATCTTCAACTTCAATCGCACCGTCACTGCTTTGCAAAACCAGACGAGCCCTCGGAGACGATCCGAAGAAGATGCCGTGCGACATTCCACAGAGGCTTCCACAGAAGCTCCCACGTCCGATCATTTATCCGATAACGAGCGGTAAGGCGAATTCCCTCGACATACTGCGTTTGGTTCGAGCTGCTGTCGAAGCAGAGGTGCCTCTGTTTCAGATACGCGAGAAGTCTTTGCCTGCGCGCGAACTTTACGAGCTTACGTCCAGCGCGGTTGAACTTACGCGCGGCAGCAAAACACGATTGCTGGTAAATGATCGTGCAGACATCGCTCGCGCGGCCGGCGCTGACGGTGTGCATCTGACTTCGCAATCGTTACCTGCGGACGTCGTGCGTAGCATGTTTGGTTCGCAGTTTTTGATCGGAGTCTCGACGCACTCGCTTGACGAGGCGCGAACGGCTCGGGACGGTGGCGCGGACTTCATTGTGTTCGGTCCGGTTTTCGAGAAGCACGGCTTCAGTACTCCGCAGGGATTGGATAAGCTTCGCAACGTCACGAGTGAGTTGGGCGATTTTCCGGTGCTGGCAATTGGCGGTGTCTCGCTCGAGAACGCTCGCGCGTGTTTCGAAGCGGGCGCGAGCGGCGTTGCGGCGATCAGGTTGCTGAACGATCCAGAGTCATTTAAGCAATTACGATGAGTGAATCCAGACCAGTTGTGCTCAGCATCGCCGGGCTCGATCCTTCGGGAGGCGCGGGGATTGTTGCCGATATCAAGACGATCTTCGCGCTTGGGTGTTTTCCGGCGGCGGCGCTGACGTCGATCACGTTTCAAAACACGACCGGCGTGTTTGGCGCTGAACATCAGACGGCGGCGACGTTGCGATCGCAGGTGGAACCGATTGTCCAGGATTTGACTGTCGCGGCGGCGAAGACGGGAATGCTGCCGACGGCAGAGATCGTTGCGGAAGTCGCGCGACTGTTTGCTGACGAGAACCTGCCGGCTCCGGTTGTCGATCCGGTGGTAGTCGCGACGTCCGGTGATGTGTTAATTGACGATGAAGCTTTCCAAATTCTAAAGAGCAAATTGATTCCACTTGCTCGCGTCGTCACGCCAAACATTCCGGAAGCAGAAAAGCTGGCAGGGTTCTCGATCGAAAGTGAAGCAGACATGCGGCGAGCGGCAGAAAGAATTCAATCACTCGGCGCACGCGCGGTGCTCGTGAAAGGCGGGCACAGGCAGATGAGGGCCGGTGAAGCGGTTGATATTCTGCTGAGCGAGAGTTTTACTGAGTTTAGAAGCGAGTATCTTAACGTCGGTGAAGTGCACGGGTCCGGGTGCACATTATCAGCTGCGATCGCGGCCGGTCTCGGAAAAGGGATGACTCTCGAAGAAGCAGTCGGCGCCGCGAAGGAATATGTAACCAACGCAATCCGATCAGCGCCCCGCATCGGGCACGGCGCAAAACCCATTTGAGCCGCGGATGACGCAGATAGAATCCGGATTTAATCCGCGTCATCTGCGGTCCGGTTTTACTCAATCGTCACTTTTTCCATTTTTACTTCTGTCACGGGCCGCTCGCTCCGAGTCGGCGTCGTCGCAATCGCGTTTACAACGTCCTGCCCTTCAGTAACTCTGCCAAAGATCGTGTAAAGCGGCGGCAACGGATAATCGACGTGCATGATGAAAAACTGCGATCCATTCGTGTTTGGACCAGCATTAGCCATCGCCAGCGTGCCCGCTTTGTAACCACTCTGATACACAGGCGACTTGGTATTGATCTCGTCATTGAAGCGTCCACCCCAGGCCGACTCGCCGCCACGCCCGGTGCCGGTCGGATCTCCGCCCTGGATCATGAAGCCGTTGATCACGCGGTGAAAGATGATGCCGTCGTAGTAGCCACGCTCTGCGAGGGTGATGAAGTTTTCCGTAGTCTTGGGTGCGTCCGACTCCAAAAGCTCAACTCGAATCGTCCCCTTGTTCGTTTGGATTACTGCGGTTCGATTTGCCATGTTTTCTCCTTACTGGTTGATTAACTGTGGCCGGTTCAAGATGAATTTCTCGATCGCGAGCGCCACACCGTCCTCGCGGTTGGAAGCGGTGGGGTGCAAGCCGGCAATTTCGCGCAAAGTCAGCGGCGCATTTGCCATCACCACGCCGACGCCCGCGAATAGCAACATTTCGAGATCGTTGTAGTTATCGCCAATGGCCATGATCTCTTCGCGAGTCGCTCCTAACTCCGCTGCCGCGGCGGCGACGCCCGCGCCTTTTGACGCCGCTGGATTAACGATATCCAGCAACGTGAAGTCCTGTTCCGGATACTTCGTGCTCAGAAGTTTTACGGTGGAACCAAGTTCCGACTTGAGTACTTCTTCGAGCTGGTCCATCTCTTCGCAGCCGCCGGAAAATGAGAGATGGATCGGATCGTGGTCCAGGTATTCTTCGAGCGCCGCGACTTGCTGTACGGCGTTGGCGCCTTCTTCATCGCCATGAATTCTTCGCGCCCAGGAAATGTATTTATAAGCGGCGGAGTTTTCACCACGAATATGATCGTAAACAAGCACGCCCAGTCCATCGTGATCGTCACTCAGCAATGCGTCAGCATTGGCTGCGCGCCCGACTCGCAACGCTTCACGCGCGGCCGCGTGTGGCAGCGGCAACACCGAAACGGTTTGCAGCGTCGCGGCATGTTTAGTCAGTGCGCCATTGTGTGAGATCAGCGGAATGTCGAGGCCGAGCTCCAAAGCCACGGGGCGCGAATCACGAAAGCGACGCCCGGTCACGAGGACCACGTGCACACCCTGTTCGCGTGCATTATCAATTGCGAGGCGATTGCGCTCAGAAATATGTCCACGAGAATCGAGCAGAGTCCCGTCCAGATCGAGAGCCAGAAGACTTATCGCCATAGAGAACGAACAAGGTAAAGGAAGAGAACGCAGAAGGCAAAGGCCGCCACAAAAAGGCACAAAAGGCACAAATGGTTTTGCCGATTTCCTTTTGTGCTTTTTGTGCCCTTTTGTGGCTGATCCTTCTTCCTTTGTGGCGCTCCTGTGATATCATGCGCCCCCCATTTAGCTACAACAGAATCTTGGAGGAAAAAGGGATGCGAAGACTAGTTACGTCTATTGCAGTGATTGCCCTGGTGTCGGCCTCGGCGATTGTTCTTGGTCAGGGTTTCAAGAAAATCAGCGAAATTCTGACCGGATATGAGGAGACCCCGTCAGCAGTTTCAACCACCGGTAATGGCACATTCAACGCGCGTATCAGCAATGATCAATCTCGAATTGATTGGGAGCTTACTTACAACGACCTTGAAGGTGCTGTACAACAGGCACACATCCACTTTGGACAAAAGAGCGTGACTGGCCCCATCAGCGTGTTCCTTTGCACCAATCTCGGTAACGGCCCTGCGGGGACTCAAGCCTGTCCGGCGCCACCAGCAAAGATATCGGGCACCATCACGGCGGTGGATGTCACCAACCTTGCCAATGAGCGGGGAATCAGCGCTGGAGAATTTGATGAACTGATCGCGGCGATTCGTGCCGGCGCTACTTACGTTAATGTTCACAGCACCAGATGGCCAGGCGGCGAAATCCGCAGCCAGATCGACGGCAACAGCGGCCACGACCACTGATACCGCCTGCTGTTACCGCACGTAGCGAGGCCACAGATGAACGCAGATGATCCGTCTTCATCAGCGTCCACCTGTGGCCTATTTATTGCACCCACCTAACTCAAGGAACCGTCAAATCATGAATATTACCCATCTGGAATGCGGCCTCTGCGGGCTGGAGCACGAGGCACGTCGGTTGCTCAATCTTTGTCGCGCTTGCGGTAAACCTTTGCTGGTTCGCTACGATTTAGAGCGCGCCAAAAAGACATTGACGAAGGAGTCGCTCGCGTCCAGACGCTCCGATCTCTGGCGCTATCGTGAAGTGCTTCCCGTCGAAAACGACGAGAACATCGTCTCGTTTGGCGAGGGTTGGACGCCGCTGCTGCGGGCGAGCCGGTTGGGCAAAGACGTCGGAATTCGCGAGCTTTACATCAAAGACGAATCGCAGAACCCGACACAGAGTTTCAAAGCGCGCGGAATGGCGGCGGCGGTGTCGATGGCCAAGGAGCTCGGCGTGACGAAACTCGCGGTGCCATCGGCAGGCAATGCGGCCGGCGCCCTGGCTGCTTATGCGGCGCGTGCGGGACTCGAGGCGTTTATCTTTATGCCGCGCGACACGCCGCGGGCGAACGTTGTCGAGTGTGAACAAACCGGCGCGCACGTGACCTTGATGGATGGGCTGATAACCGACTGCGGTGCTGAAGTGGGCAGGCGTAAAGATGCGGAAGGTTGGTTTGACGTTTCAACGCTGAAAGAGCCGTATCGCGTCGAGGGGAAGAAGACGCTTGGTTACGAAGTCGCGGAACAACTTAACTGGGAATTGCCGGACGTGATCATTTATCCCACCGGGGGTGGCACGGGCTTGATTGGAATGTGGAAAGCTTTTGGTGAGATGGAGCGCATGGGCTGGATCGGAAGTAAGCGGCCACGCATGGTGACTGTGCAGGCGGCAGGTTGTGCGCCGATGGTGCGCGCGATGGAGGAAGGAAAGCGGTTTGCGGATGAGTTTCCAAATGCTGCGACTACTGCGTCGGGGTTAAGAGTGCCGAAGGCGATTGGAGATTTTTTGATACTGGATGCGCTACGGGAATCGGGTGGAACGGCGGTCGCGGTGACTGATGAAGAGTTGATTGCCGCGACTCGTGAGATCGGTGCGGCGGAAGGAGTCTTTTGCGCACCGGAGGGTGCTGCGTGTTTGCCTGCGTTACGGAAGTTAATTGAAAGTAATCAAGTAAAAGAGAGCGATCGGGTAGTTCTATTTAATACCGGATCGGGCGTGAAATATGTGGAATCATTTACCGCAGATAAGGCAGATTAAAATCCGGATTTCATCTGCGTTATCTGCGACTTAATTGGAGGTTTGGAGTGAAGTATTTCGGAGTTATTTTGTTGTTGGCGGCTGCCGTGAGCGTCTCCGCACAGCAATCTCCCTCCCCATGGTTAACTGACGCAGAGCGCGCGCGGTTTGAGGAACTGCGACGCAGCGGGCTCGACGCCCTTTACAACATCGATTACGACAAGGCACAAACCGATTTCAAAGAGATCGTTAAACTCAATCCCACTCACCCCGGTGGCTATCAACTGCTGGCGGCGCGTCTCTGGATCAAGACGCTTTATGAATCACGTCGCTTGCAAGTTTCGCTTTACAGCTCCGAATCGTTTTATGCGAGTGGCGACGACAAAGTCGATCCGAAGATCGTGACCGAGTTTCGCAATCTCACACGCGAAGCGAAACGCCTGGCTGAAGCACGACTCAAACAAGATCCGAAGAGCATCGAAGCGCTCGACTTTCTCGCCAACACCGAAGGACTGAAAGCTGCTTTCGAAGAAGCTGTCGAGCGACGCCATTTCGCGGCGCTTCGCGACGGCAACGACGCCGTTGATCATCACCGCGAAGTTTTGAAACTCGATCCAAAGTACATCGACGCGCAAATCACGATCGGACTTTATGAATATGTCGTCGGAGCTTTGCCTTTGCCGGTGAAGTTGCTGGCAGGTGTTACCGGTTTCCGCGGTTCGAAGAAGCGTGGGCTGGCGCTGCTGGAACAGGTTGCGAAAGAAGGTCGCTGGTCGCAGGATGATGCGAAGACGGTTTTAGTATTGCTTTACACGCGTGAAAAGCGTTTCGCCGACGTGGTCAACCTGACTCGCGAGCTCAGCGCGAAGTATCCGCGCAATTACCTGCTGCGTTTGGAGACTGCCGACGCGTTGGTCTCGCTGGCAGGAACCAAACGCAAAGAAAAAGATTTGCCCGGTGCAGTACAGGCGGAAAAAGAAGCGTTCGCGACTTTCGACGAGATGCTGCGCGATCGAAACGTGCGCGACACCGCAGCGCGGGCGCTCGATCTGATCCATTTCAAGTACGGCGAAGCTCTTTTAATCGCGGGTTACCACGATCGTGCCGCAAAAGAGTTTCTCGCCGCAACTAAAGTCGATCGCGGCGAAGCAGGTTTGATCACGATGGCCCATCTTTACGCCGCGCGCTCATACGACGTCGCCGGCAAGCGCGACGAAGCAGTGGTCCAATACAAGGAAGTGCTCGCGCGTCCCAACGTTTACGACGCACACGACGAAGCAAAGCGCGGTTTGCGCCAGGCTTACAAGGCAGAAACAACTAAACAGGACGCCGAACAGTAATGAGTACTCATCAACAAACACGTCCTCGACGTCTGCTGCTCTGTCTCGACGGAGTACCACACCGTCTGATCGAACAGGCAAAGAGTCGCGGATTATTCGACGCCTTCGGAGCGCCCACCCGCCTGCTCTCACCCTTCCCGACGATGACTAACGTCGCGCTCTCCGCGATGCTCGGAGCTACGCCGCCGGCGGGCTATGAGAGTTTGTACTTCGATCGTAAAGCAAAAGAATTGCGTGGCGGCATCGGCAAGTATCTCGGCCGCCGCACGCCCGACAAGGTCCCTTCGTCGTACATGGATGAGCTCGACTACCAGGAGCCTTTGCCGTTCGAGTTTCTGATCTACGTTGCGCCCGAAAAAATCTGGCGTGCTGACATGCAGCGGTTTCGCGAGCGCTTCCGAGCTGCGCCGCAGAACCGCGATTACTTCGCGTTTCTCAAAGCGACGGATGGATTGCTGCACGCACAGGGGCCGGCGCGGTTGGGAATCGCGCTCGAGTCGCTCGACAAGATCCTGCGCGAGATTCAGAGTTATTGTGGGAATGAAACCGAGATCGTGATGTTCTCGGATCACGGCATGAATCTCGAAGAGAACCGCCGCGTGCCGCTCGCTTCAACCCTGCGCGAGCGAGGCTTTCAAGTTGTTATCCCCGCGTTTGGACTTTGCAGTTACGCCGCTTTGTATTGTCAGGATGAGGGTCAGATTCCGGAGATCGCGCGCGCGAGCGTGGAAGTCAACGGCATTGATTTCGCCGTCTACAAGGATGGCGACAGTGTCATTGTCGAAAGCGATCGAGGACAGGCTCGCATCGAATACCAGCCTGCCACACAGAGTTATCGATACATAAAGGTGACTGGCGATCCACTCGAGCTGGGTAAGTTTCAGAACGGATTTGAAACTGACGCCCACTGGTTTGAACAAACCGCCGGGCATCATTATCCTGATGCGCTTGCTAATATCTACAAGTCACTCTTCAGTGATCGAGTGAAGCACACAGGCGACATCCTCCTCTCGATGAAAGATGGTTATTACTACGGCTGGTCGCCATTTGGCCGTTTCGTCCGGCTCGCAGCCACTCACGGCAACGCACTACAGCCAAGCTCAAACGCCTTTCTCATGAGCACGCACCGGCGACTTCCCGCCTACGTGCGTGCGGATGACGCGCGGACACTCTTACGTTAATCTGGTGCTGTGTGGAACAGCGTGTCAGCAGAGCCTGCGGTCGAGACGTCCGCCCTCGTCAAACAGTTTGGTGACTTCGTCGCAGTCGATCACATTGACTTGCGCGTGAACCGCGGCAGCTTCTTCGGATTCCTCGGCCCGAACGGCGCGGGCAAATCAACCACCATCAAGATGCTCACCGGCCTGCTCGCTCCGACGAGCGGCACGTTGCGTGTGCTCAACTTCGACGTCGCAACACAGCCGATGGAGGTGAAGCGACGCATCGGAGTCGTTCCTGAAGATCTGAATTTGTTTGAACGTTTGACCGGCGCGGAGATGTTGTCGTTTACCGGGCGCATGTACGGGCTCCGCACCGACGACATCGCGCAACGCTCGAAAGAGCTGCTCGACCTGATGGAACTTCAGGACGAACCGCGAAAACTCATCATCGAATACTCGCACGGCATGAAGAAGAAACTCTCACTCGCCTGCGCCCTAATTCATCGACCGGAGATACTTTTTCTCGACGAACCCTTCGAAGGCGTCGACGCGATCGCATCTCGCACGCTGAAAGATCTGCTATCGCGACTAACAGCGCGCGGGCTGACAGTGTTTCTCACGTCACACGTGCTGGAGATCGTCGAGCGACTGTGCAGTGACATCGCGATCATCGCGCAGGGCAGGTTACTCGCCTCCGGCTCGCTGAACGAGCTGCGAAAAGGAATCCGCCTCGAAGGTGACGGTGAAGGCCCCGTCTCGCTCGAGGAGTATTTCATCCACGTCGTAGGCGGCACCCGCAGCGGCAGCGAAGAAGAAGTGTTGCAATGGTTAACTTAGCCACAGATGAACGCGGATGAACACAGATCTGAATTCTGATCTGTGTTCATCCGCGTTCATCTGCGGCTAAAAGAAAAGTCTTGGCCTCTCGCCACGTCCTCGGCTAGAATCAACGCGGTGGGGCATTTTACCCGCTTTTCGACCCTGCCCGCCCAGAGCTTTCCTATAAAAACTCGTACTCCCACGAGGTTCCCCGTTTATGGATTCGAATGTTGGCCTGGCTATCCAGTGCGTCGGCGTCCTTCTAATCACACTGCTTTCCCTGTTCATGCGGTCATCCATCAAGAGCAATGCTCTAAGGTACTGGACTGCCTCCTGGGCGAGCCTGTCGTTTGCGCTGCTGAGTTTGTTTATCGGTTTTCAGCTCGCACCCACGACGACGATTTTCTACTCCGGTTACTTTCTCGGCGAATACCTTTTCGGTCTGCTGTTCATCGCCGGTTGCCGCAACCAGGTGAGCGGCGCTTTGCTAACCCGCAAACATAGCTACTTACTCATACCGGCCGTGGCCTTCTCACTCGTGCTGCCGCACGCGTCGCGTGACTTTAACGATCTCTTCATGCTCCACGCGGCGATCCTGGCGGCGATGTTTGTAGTGTCGTATTTCACGCTGCGGTCTGACGAAGACAGTCCGGGTATTCGCGTGATGAAGACAGCGCTGTTACTGCTCGCGATTGGTTTTCTGCACTACGTGCCCGTGTTTGCGGCACGCAAGGGACTCTGGGGAATAACCGTGCCCGTGAAGTATTTGCAGTACACGTCGATCTTCGATCTGCTGTTCGAGATACTGCTCGGCTTCGGCACGGTGATGGTGTTGATGGAAAGCGTGCGCCGCGAAGTTGAGATGGCGAATAAGAAATTGCTCGACGCGCGCGATCAGCTCGAGTTGCTGGTCCAGATGGACCCGCTCACGGAAGCGTTGAACCGGCACGCGTTTCATTCATTGCTGCGACGACCCGAAGGGGGCCACGATACGGTTACGTCAGGAAGTGTCGCCGTGCTCGACATCGACAACCTGAAACCGATCAACGACACGCTGGGCCATACCGTGGGCGACAAAGCGATCCGCGCCGTAGCGAGCGCCACGCGTTCGCTCGTGCGCGCGGACGACATGTTGTTCCGGTGGGGCGGCGATGAGTTTCTGGTGTTGATGTTCAAGCTGCCACAGCCTGAGGCCGCACGGCGCATGGAAAAGCTGAACAAGATTCTTGAAGAGAACAGCGAACGCTGGATGGGAGCGCCGGTGACGGTCACGATCTCATTCGGCGTAGCCGGTTTTACCTGCCTCAAAGACCTCGGCCAGGCCATCGAACAAGCAGACAAAGCCATGTACGCGCGCCGCAACCAGGTGCGCCGGAAGGTGCAAAAGGGACTGGGCGAGCCTGTGTTCTAAAGATTCTTTCACGCAAAGGCGCAAAGAAGGCGCAAAGAAGACGCAAAGAAAAACTTAGCGATTTCCTTTGCGCCCTTTGCGTCTTTGCGTGAAATTTTACTTATGGAGCTTCGACGATCAGTTCCCGCCCGAATTGGAAGTTTGGCTTCTTGCGGCCCTTCATGTATTTCGCTGCGGTTTGCGAGAGCGACGTGATCAGGATCGGCAGCGCGATGGTGGCGTCGCAGGGAACGTAAGCGGTGTGTGCGCCGCGCGCGAGCTTGCCGTAGATCATTCCTTCATCAAACGACACGGCATTCGATCTGCCGCCCGGATGCGGCGCATCCGTAGAGATTTGAATCGCATACTTGTGCCCGTGATGATGTTCCTTCTGAAGGAACGATGAGAGCGTTGCCTGTTGAATAAAACTCTTCGTGGTCCCACCACCGAGATTGAGTATTCCCGACACGCGCGCATTAAGCATGACGGTCATCATGTCGAGCACGTCTTGAATACTGTCGAACAGGAAGTTGTTCTTCTTCTCGAATCGCGCCCCGGCAATGCCTACCGCGAGACCGCTGTCAGCAATCGCAGGACAGAAGATCGGCACTCGCGCTTTATACGCCGAAGTGAGCACTCCGTCTTCGGAAGCAATTTCAGCCAGCTCCCTACCCAGCAGGTGCAGGAACTCGCGCACTGAGTACGCGCGTGTTTGATCGAGTTGATTTGTAAACCCACCGATCCATTCCTTCGCCTCGCGATATTCCTCGTCACTCGCGAGCAGGTCCCACATGCGACTGATCTGCGCCGACTCGAGCTCAGCGTCGGTCATCGACGGATGAGCCTGGAAGTGATAGCGACCGAGTGTTTCGTGTAGATCGTGAAACAGCAGCGAACCCGAAAGGACCAGCACATCGACAAAGCGGTTCTTGATCACGTAAGCCAACAGACGCCGCATCCCGGCGGGAATCAGCGCGCCGGAAGCTGCCACCATGATAGTGGTATTGTCGCCGAGCATGTCGAGCCAGATACGATGCGCCTCGGCAAGTTGACGGCCTCCAAAGCCGGTGCCTTCCATCTTCTCGAGTAGTCCGGCCACCGAACGGTCGCGGTCCACCTGGACCGGCCGCGTTGGAGTGGTCAAGTACTTCGATGCTTTTGGTTTACGTTGAGTGACCATGCAGGTTGTCAACCTCTCGGATTGAGCGTTCGAAAGAAATGTCGTGAATTACATTTTAATAATCAGTACGGCGCCGTGAACGTTTTACTCCATTCACCGCGAGATAGGTATAAGCGTCGTATTTTGATTCGTAGAACTGGGCCAGCTCGGCTCCATCCGCTTCGCTTAACTCCCCGTCCTTCACGCGTCGATTAATTAACCGTCGAAAACCGTCGTGCAGGAGACTGCGCTCGTAACGCGCTCTCTCTACGGCAGCGCCCACGGTGGTCCCCTTGATGACTTTCTTAATGAGGAAACCCTCCTCGTCAATGTGTACGTGGGCCTCGTGTGGCGCTCCGAAAAGGTTGTGATTGTTTCCCATCACTTCCTGGTACGCGCCCACCAGCATGAACGCCAGGTAATATGGTTCCTCCGGATTGAGATCATGCAGCTCGAGCACCTGTTTGACGTCGTGCAGGTCCACAAACTTGTCGACCACGCCGTCCGAGTCACACGTGATGTCGCACAACGTTGTGTACTCCGTCGGCGGCTTGTTGAGATGATGAATCGGAACGATGGGAAACAACTGATCGAGCGCCCAGTGATCTGGAACAGATTTGAACACTGAAAAGTTTGTCAGATACTTCGCGCACAACAGCCGGCGCAACTCGCCAAACTCTTCCGACACGTATTTCGCCTGCTGCGCATACTTGTCGGCGCGCTCACAAATATCCCAAAACAGCACTTCGCCCTTGGCGCGATCTTCCAGCGAAATCAATCCGAGATTGAACAACGTGAACAACTCTTCGCGATGTTCGAGCGCGTCGTGATAGTACTCGCGGTAATTCTTGACCGTGATCGACTCGCGCAAATCGCCGAGCTCGATCACCACTTGCGGATCGTCTTCGATAATCTCGATCGGCGTAATGTCTTCGACGACTGTTTCGATCTCATCGAGCACGTTCGTCACGAGGATCGCGTGATAAGCAGCGAGGAAGCGCCCGGATTCCTGGATGATCGTCGGGTGCGGTACGTTCTCGTCGTCACACACCTGCTTGATCGTATAGATGACGTCGTTAGCAAACTCCTGCGCTGTGTAGTTGGCGGACGAGTCAAACGCAGTCTTCGAGCCGTCGTAGTCGACCGCCATACCGCCGCCGACGTCGAGGAAGTCAATCGGGACTTTCATCTGGTGGACCTTGGCGTAGACGCGTGCTGCTTCCTTCATCGCGTTCTTGATGCGCTTGATGTCGGTGAGCTGCGAACCGATGTGGAAGTGGAGCAGCTTCAGCATGTCCATGCGATCGGCTTCTTCAAGACGCCGGATCACTTCCAGCAGTTCGGTGGTCGTCAAACCGAATTTCGCTGCTTCACCGCCTGACTTCTCCCAGCGACCGGAGCCTTTCGAGTAGAGCTTCACGCGCATGCCGAGCATGGGCAGCGCGCCATCATGGCGCTCGGCAACGTTGAGCACGTGATCGAGCTCGTTAAGTTTCTCGATCACGATCACGACTCTCTTTCCGACCCTCGCGCCGGCGAAGGCCAGCTCGACAAATTCCTCGTCCTTAAAACCGTTGAGGACGAGCAGGCTGTCGCCCGGTTGTTCGAGCGCGAGCGCGGCGTAGAGCTCGGCTTTCGAGCCTGCTTCGAGCCCGAACTCGTAGCGTGAACCTTCGCGCAGGTATTCCTCCACCACGGAGCGCTGCTGGTTTACCTTCATTGGGTAAACACACATGTGCGTTCCCTGATACTCAAACTCGCGAATGGCGCGGCTGAAGGCGCGCTGAAGTTTTCTTACTTGAGCTGCGACTAGCTGCGGGAAGCGCAGTAGGACGGGCGTCGTGATGCCACGTTTGGCAAGGTCATCGATGATCTCTTTGAGGTCCGCGGAGCGCGGATCTCCCTCGACGGGACGGACGATCAGGTTTCCCTTCCGGTTAACATCAAAGTAGCCAGCGGCCCAGTTTTCGATTCCATAAGTTTCGAGCGTTTGCTCGATTGCCGTGGTCAATTAGCGGTCTCTCCCTGCC
>DATENQ010000230.1:0-16278 GCA_035275005.1 Pyrinomonadaceae bacterium
ACTCAGACCACTCTCGATCGTGAGACTGTTGGCGGTCGTGTCGATCGTGAGCTTGTTCTGTCCCGAACTGTCTTTGAGCTCGATCTTCGCCCCGCCCGCTGTGTCGTCCATGAGCAGGACATTTCCGCCCTGAGTCTTGATCTCGATGCTCTCCTGACCCGCCTTGTCGAAAAACTTCACCTGGTTACCGGAGCGCGTGCGGATCAACTTCGTGTCGTTCTGTCCGTCGTTATTGGTCTCAGGCGGAACGTCAACGCCATTCCAAAGACCACCCAACACAAACGGGTGATCGATGTCGCCTTTATCAAACGCCACCAGGACTTCGTCACCCACTTCCGGCAGCCACAACGTGCCGCGATCTTTTCCGCCCGCCAGTGCGGCCACACGCGCCCAGTCACTCTCCGGCGCATTCTCACGCCAGCGATACTTCACTTTGACGCGGCCCCACTTCCTTGGATCTTTGTTATTCGTGACTTCTGCGAGCGCCACACCCTGGATGGTCGTGTCTTCGATTTTTTCTTCGTCCTGGACCATTTCCATCAGGCTCATATCGTTGGGTCCTTTATCTTGAACGTCGTGCGATAACCGGAAGTGCTGATCGTGTGCGTGCTCTGCTCCACGTAATATTTTTTGTTGAAAGGCTTGCCCATTCCGGTTAACTCGATAAGCGTGTTGGCGCGAATCTCCGGCAATCCGATCGACTCACCTGAACCTTGCACAAACAGCTCGGAGCGTTTCTTCAGAATCGCTTCGGCGGCGCGTTTCGCTTCCTGCTGCGAGAACACAGGCTTGCGCACTTTCAACTCACCCTGATCGCGACACACCTGTTTGAGCACTTCGCCGCCACTACGCCGGCCGGAATCACGACCAGGCTCTTCACCCGCCGTCGCCGTGCCCACGATCTCTTTCTTCGACGCGATGTCCCAGCCGCGTACTTCAACCTTCGTGATTTGCTCGGCGATATTGAACTCGGGAGTGAAACTCAGCAGTCCTCTACCCCACTCGAGCATGATCACCGCCTCTTCACCTTTGTCCGGCGGCGGCTCGAAGATCAGATCGCGATCAAAGGAGTAGAGCTCGTAACCATTGCGCTCGGCGAGTTTTTCCAAAAACTGTGCATCACTTTCCTGGCTCTGCTCCGTCTTCGGATGTTGGACTATCGTGTCTTCGACTTTGGGCGTTAATCCGTACTCCCGCGCGATCTGCGAGACGATGTAACTGTCAGTCTTGTCGCTCCAGTTACGCGACTTCTTGCCCTTGGTCATACAGTAGGTGAGGTCATAACCACTCACGGATATCTGTGGCAGCCCACCGGACGGAAAACTCGTCGATACGGCAGTGATCTTTCCGCGCAACAGCAACGGCAGCTCTTTGTTGTTCTCGTATCCCATCGAGATCTCGACGGCGTTCCCGAAGGAAAACAGATCGCTGATGAGCGGGAAATCCTTATTCAGAAAGAACTCACGATTCTCAAAGTTGAAAGCACTGTTGATAGTGAAGCTGAATCGATCGGCGCCCTTGAGGGTGTTGTCCACCTGCACCTGGCTGATCTCGAGAAACAGGTCGTGCAACAGATCATTCCCATTGACGAGAATCCTGTACGTCGGCACGTAGAAGTTCAGGTGTTCCTGTTCGAGTTGTACGAGCGATAACGTCATGGCAGTGGTGGCAGCTCCAATTTCGTTCCCGGAGCAACAATGCGCGGGTTATCGAGTTGATTGTGATCGGCGATCACTCTCCACTTTTCGGGATCACCATATTCATTCGCGGCGTACAGCCAGACAGCATCTCCTTCCTTGAACTCTCGCAACTTCGTTCGGTCGGCAGACTGTTGCTTCATCTCCGATAGTTGCTGCTCGACCGTTTTGTATTCCTTGAAAGTGACACTGAGAGTGGCGCGCACGGGAGTGCCGTCGTCGAGAAAGTAAGTAAACTTCTGCGAGCACTTTTCGAGGATGCCTCTAAACTCGAGACCTTCAGGCGTGCCGATGGGTGGGCCCCAAATGAACTCGCAAATGGGCGGCGCATGGAGCTCGCGATCGATCTCCATGAGGTTCGCGATTGGCCGTGTGTAGTGTCGTACGTCTTCGCTCGGGACGACGTTGCCGTGACGAGACGATGGAGAGTAAGTGTCGAAGTACAACTCCATGCTCAGCGTATCGGCGTTGCCGGTCACGAACTGAGTCACGGGAGTGGCCAGACCTGGCAACGAGGTGCTCTGAAACGTGTTGCCCTTCTCGATCGAATACTCCGCGGGATTGAACAACACTTCGTAACGGGCGCCCCGGTGGCTGCCGTTGATCGGAAGGATGTATGCTCGTTTGAGATCTTTGCTGGCCACGTTAGAGTCCTCGGCGCTCTCTTTCGATTCTTATTTCACGTTCCAACTGCGTCTTTACCTCGTTCGTTATCTGTTCGATTGACGGGAGTTGCACAGGTGCTGCCGTGCGCTTTGGTTCCGGTTCGGAGGTGCGCAGACTGCGCAGGGCCTGGACGATGCCTTCGGACATTGCTTGCTGGCGTTTCGGGTAAGTCAGATCGGGAGAAGATGCGAAACGCGCGATCTGCTGGTGGACCAACTCGGTTTCGGAGACTTTGGGCGACGCGAAGTTTAGCGAGAGCGTGGTGAACAGGTTTGTTGTCGAGAGTGATTCGACTTCACGCTCCGTGTCTTTCGAGCGCAGCAACAACCAGCGCTCCCGGCGTTCATGGGAGTTGTTTGTTTTGGAACTCGTGAAGAGCTTCAGTTCGGAGACGTGAGTGAACATGTTTAGCGGGTTTGTTGTCGTGACATTGTTTTCACGCAAAGACGCAAAGGTGCGAAGAAAAGGCGCTGTTTCTTTGCGGCTTTCTTTGCTGCTTTGCGTCTTTGCGTGAAACTCTCTTTCACGATATGTGGCTCGCGTGATCTCTCTAACCGTCGTGCCGAACGTGGAGAACAGCGATGACAACAGTTCGCTAACCTTCGTCCGCTCTGTTGACGAAAACTGTCGCGTCACAGTGTTCGTCGAAGCACCCGCATTCCTCACGTTAAGCGTCTGAAAAATCCGCGTAAAATCCGATCGAAAATCCGTAAAATCCGCGTTCACCCGGATCGCCGGCGCAAACGTGATCGAAACGTCCCCGACTCTTCGCATCCCCGGCCGGTTCACCAACACAAACTCCTGCTTCTGCTTTCGATAGTCTTTCGCCACCGGCCAAAGCCAACCACTCCTGGTCGACATCGGTCCAATGACGCCCCGAAACATCCGCGTTGTCCTCAAGTCGTTCACTGTTTCGTCATCCCGTGATGCGCCAGCTCGACGCTCTCAACCAACACCGTGTTACCCGCCGCATTCAAATCCGTCCCGTTCCACTTCACCGGATAAGCGTCGCGAAAGATCCAGCGCCATTTCTCGTTACCCTGCTGATCAAGCAGGATCACGGAAACGGTCTTGCGCTCGACGTCGCCAGTTACAACCTGCTGATGCCAGTCCCAAAGATCCGTCTTATCTGTGATCCCGCGTTTCAACGTCAGGTTCTGATAACGCGTCTCCTTCGCGATCTTGTGAACGAAGTCATTCACGCCACCTTCGCGGTGTTCGTCTACCTCGGTGCGTACCTCCAAGCCCGTGACATCGGAAAACCCGCCCACGCGCGTGCCATTGATCTCCACCACGAACCGGAAAACCTTGTACGGGTCAGGTAATCTCATGCGTCCTCGCTTACTGCGCAAAAATGTTTGCCGGTTCGTCGTTCAACTTCCGGTTGATGCGCGAGATCTCCTCACACCAACGCCGGCGTTCGCGGTGCTCGGAGTTCATCAACTCTTCCTGCGACCAGTGGAAGTGGTAAGCGATGAAGGCCATCTCCTCGTAAAGCTGCTCGAGGGGATAGCCCGTCAGACTTCCCCCAGGCTGTGGTCCTCCACTTCGATCTCCTCGTTGCAGTTTGGACAAGACACTCGCTTGTGCCCGTTACCATTGCCGTTGGTGTTAATCCTCTGATACAGCGACTGCAGGAAGGACACATCGGAGGCGTACAGGTTCTCAACGATCCGTGGATTCACATCAGCCAGGCCGCCGAGTTTGGTAATCACTCGCGAAAGCACGATCACAGTCAGGTACGCCGGGTTTGCCTGCACTCGCGGATCCTTCAAAGGCAGGATCTCGTCAGCCGCGGTGGCTAAACGCATTACACCTTCCTGATGAAGCGTGCCACCTTCGTCCATGTATCCACGCGGCAAGATAAACTCAACCTCTGTCTGAAAAGCCATCTCTATTACTCCTTACCTGGAATCCTTAACTCACCTGTGTGATACCTTCGCAGGTGACCTCGAGCGTCGCGATCCCGGCCTCGTTGCCCTTCGCGTTGAAATCCATCGGGTCGTACTTGGTGGGCCATGCTTCGACAATTTCCCAACGGTTCACGTCATCACCTCTTTCATTGACGCTCACGATGGCCATGGTCTTGCGAACGATGTCCCCATCGACGATCTGGCGGTGCCAGTTGTAAAGCTCCATCGACGTGGTTATGCCCCACTTCAAAGTGACGTTTCCGTACTTCGTCATTCCCGTCAGCTTGCGCACGTGCGTGGGATCGGTGCCTTCACGGTAGTCGATCGGATCGACAGTGATGTCGAAGCCGCTAACCTCGCTGAATCCGGCTTGCTGGACCCCATCGATCTCCACGCGAAACCGGAAATTTCTAATTGGATCTCTTCTTGTTGCCATGTCGTTCTCCTTTTAGATTTCGGTTATTTCCGAGCCACCCTGGAATTGGGCCAGACGGAAGATCACAAACTCGGCCGGCTTCACTACCGCGAGGCCGATGATGCAGATCAGTCGCCCGTTATCGATGTCGTTTTGCGTCATCGTGGTGCGGTCGACCTTCACGAAGAAGGCTTCCGAAGCCTTCGTTCCCATCAGCGCGCCGTTGCGCCATTCGGTGGTCAGAAACTGCGTGATCGTTTGGTTCACTCGCGCCCAGAGCTTCTCGTCGTTGGGCTCAAACACGACCCACTGCGTTCCTTCATCGATCGACTCTCCGACGTAGAGGAAGTAACGCCGCACACTGATGTACTTCCAGAGCGTGTTGGTTGAAGACGTACGCGCTCCCCAAACGCGAATGCCACGAGCAGGAAACACGCGAATGCAGTTCACGCCGCGCGGATTCAGGATGTCCTGTTCGCGTTTGGTGATCTGAAACTCGAGCGATCTCGCGCCCACTACCACTTCATTCGCGGGCGCCTTGAACACGCCGCGTTCGATGTCAGTCTTGGCGTAGATGCCGGCGATATGACCTGACGGCGGGATCTTGGAATCCTGGTTGATCAAGGGATTGAAGACCTTGATCCACGGGAAGTAGAACGCCGCGAACGTCGTATCCTGGGGCGGACGTAGGTTGGCGATGTTTGCGAGTGTGTCGGTTGCCGGATTCGAGTGCAGGATCGCGAAACGATCGCGCATCTGCGTGCAGTGCGTGATTAGCTCGGTATCGAGAGTTGCGATCTCGTGATAGTCCGGGGCCACCACGATAGCGATCTCGTCGACCTGCTCGAAACCCAACAGACCGGTTTTGTAAACAGTGCCATTCGGCAACGCCGGCAGTGCACGTCCCTGGTAATCTGCAAGCGCGACTGGCGAACCCACGGTGCCGGGAACGCCGAGGGTCCCGAGCATCGTCAACGCCAGGTT
Organism: Pyrinomonadaceae bacterium; assembly: GCA_035275005.1. Classification (GTDB taxonomy): domain Bacteria; phylum Acidobacteriota; class Blastocatellia; order Pyrinomonadales; family Pyrinomonadaceae; genus PSRF01. The sequence continues at coordinate 5,676 of DATENQ010000230.1, forward strand.
GGCCGGTGTGTCTGGTCCAATACGTTCGGCACGCACCAGACTCGAGCCGGCGCTGATAACCGTTTCAAAGTAATCGACCGAGGCCTGGTCCGGAGAAAGGTTGTCGTAGACTTCCAGTAGCGTAGGCTCACGACGATTTGGATTGGTGATCTGTAAAGGATCGGTTGGGTCCACGACCGGAGCCGGTGGATCAACATCCCAGTACATCACGGTGAGCTTGAATCGCTGTTGGTTCGGAGGAACGCTAACCAGTTGCAAGCTGGCTGGTTCGACCTTGACTGCGATTCGATTGCCCCAGATCCCTGGTCCCAACGCCGTCAGGCGGACTTTGCCATCGATTTCTCCCAGCGTCGAAACTGAATCCGCGGCTGCAATGCGTGTGATGAAGCAGCGTTGACCGCCGTTCTTGAAGAATCCGTCAACCGCAAAGGGCAGATTGGAGACGTCGGTTTGAAGGTACCCGCCGTACAGTCGCTTGAACTCTTCAAAGCCCGTGACGAGACGAGGTTCTTGTGGTCCACGAAGAGTTTCGCCCAGGAATCCCGCCGTGCTGGTCGATACGCCCTCGATCGGGCGTGGGCCAAGTTCGATCTCTTCTACATATACTCCTGGTGATAGATATTCCGGCATGCTGTGCTTCTCCCTTCTTTAACCGCGGTTAACTCTTCCGGCCGCGAGATTGCGGTGGCGGTGGCGTCTGTTGATATTGCGGCGGTTGTTGTTCGCCACCCGGATACTGTGGTTGCTTTGGCGGATACTCCGGAGGAGTCTCTGTACCGGGATACTGCTGCGTCGGTGGTTGTTGAGGCGGCGTCTGCGGATACTGCGGAGTCTCACCACCGCCACCGCCTGGATACTTCGGAGTTTCACCACCCGGATACTGCGGCGTCTCACCGCCGCCACCGCCGGGATACTTCGGCGTCTCGCCACCCGGATATTTCGGTGTCTCGCCACCACCGCCTTCGCCTTCACCAGTTTCTTCAGGCTCGATGTCGTCGGCTTCCTGGACAAACTTGTCGCGGCGCTCCTTGCGGAACTTCTCGCATGCGTCTTTCTTCTTCTGGTTGTCGCTGGTCCTGGTCAGGAAGTCCTGCCACCAGCGAAACTTTTGATACCGGGCGAGGATGAGTAGCCGTAAACGACGGACCAGCTCGGCTTTGAACTGCTTCTCTGTCCAGGCTTTTCGCGGATCGCTCTCTTGCGCGCCCTGGCCCTGTTCAGAATCGATGTTGCACTCGGTGCGCGCCCGGAACCAGTCGCGCAGCTCGCTGAGATCATCAAAGACGGCATCGAACTCGAGACTCACTGCGTAAACTGCTCGGAATCTTTCCTCGTCGCGATACCCTTTCGCTTTTTCGAAGAGTGATTTCAGATCGGTAAAGCGGTCAGTAAGCGTCTTTTCGAGGTTCTTAATCGCGTCGTAATTATCTTTAGCTTCTTCTTCTTTCTTCTTCGACCGCTCGAAGCAATCCAGCATCGAGATGGAGTACTCACGACACTTGATCCACTCGCAACAGATCTTTGTTTCGACGTCGTCGTAATTCGTCTTGTGCGAGTTTTTAATGGCGGACTTTTCGGCGTCCGTTAGTTTGCCGGCGATCCACTCGGCCATGTCCTTCTGCCAGTTGATTGCTTCGGCCATCTTGCAATCAAGCTTCTCGTAAAATTCCTTGTACTTGTTTACGAGAGCAACGACGCCCTGGTATTCCTTGTCGGCATCCTTCAAATCATCGGCAAACTTCTTGGTGGCATCAGTCGGTTTAGTCTCGGCCAGCCCCTCAAGGATGTCTTCGAGTCGCTGCAGGAGTCGCCTGAAGGGCTCATTCGCTGGGCCATCATCGAGCTTCCAGTCAGGACATTCGCATTTGCCGGTTGGAGGATCGCAGGTCTTGCCGTTGCCTGGCGGCTTTTGACCGTAGGGCGGTTGTTGATCAGGCGGCGGCTCTTCGTACGGTGGTTTATCTGGCGGCGGTTGTTGACCGTACGGCGGTTTGTCGGTCGGCGGCTTTTGACCGTAGGGGTCTCCAGGTGGATTCTCCTGAGGCGGCTCTTCGACCGGCGGTTTCGGATACTGAGGGTCATAAGCGGGTTTGTTACCGCCTTTAGGGTCGTACATTTCTTTACTCCTTCGTCATCTCGAAATGAGTTGCTGGCCAACTACTATGGAAGGTTAAGCACCTGGTTCTTCAGCGTCGTTCCTTCCGTGATTACTACCGGGATCTGGACCGCGGTCCCTCTTACGCTTACCGTGATTGGCTGAGTGTTTAATGGCAGTCTTTTGAAAAAGAGCACGAATTCGCCTACGCGATCCGTCAACGTTTCAATGATTTTGGAAATGGTCAGACTTGGATCGAGTGGATCCACTTCGTCGTAAGTCGTGGTGACGACAACATCGGGTGCGCCTGCTCCCGCCTGCAGCACCGTGCCACGCACGAGCGTCGCATTCGCCGGAAACGGGTAGGCGGGCGTAGGCGCAAACGTGACGACTTCGAGTGGATTGAGCGGGTTCGGCATCGGCAACACGACCGGACGCTCGAAGCTGCTGGTCCATGGTTGTCCTACTAGCCGTGGCTGTAAAAAGAACTGGTTACCCGAGATCGGATCGGGTTGGATCACGAGTGTGTAATTGCCGTTTGGTATGGTCGTTCGGGTGATAGTCGTGCCCTCGATCCTGACCGTCTCCCGTCCGTCGAAACAGTAGAACCCGCGTTGCCCTTTTAGCGTCCGCGCGTCGGGCAGCTCCTTCAGTTTGACACTCAGCGTCACGTTCGGCGGTTCCTCGGTGAACGCGTCAATCACCCGGACTGCCAGCGACACTTCACGAGTGCGCGAATCGCCTGTATAGCCAATAAACTTCGTGGTGATAAACGGGCGCGTATAGATCATGGCGTTTGATCCGGCGTGCTAATTGGGACCACGTGATCGGCATCCATCTGGCGCGACACGACGGGAGCGCCGCCTCGCGTTCTGTTCGAGCGCAACCTCACCGGCGTCACGAGGTAGCTGACTGAGAACTGTAGTGAAGTCTCCGGAAAGACACTCCACACTCTCGTTAAGTCTTCGATCGTTATTGGCTGCAAACTGATTCGCAGCTCTTCATCTCTGGGGAGATCGCCGCGTAATTGCGAACCTGTCAAAATTCCGTTGTCGAAAAAGACGCGCATCGCCTGGCCCAGCAACAGTTGTGACTCAAGACTGCGAATTGTCGGATCTTGTGGCGGACTGAAAGCTGTTAGCAGGTAGTAGAGATTGAGCGGCTGCGACACCGGTTCGTCATCGATAGCGATGCCGGGGATCTCCAGCTCGTTGCGATACTCCGCGGCGGGACAGATCGAATAGAGAAACAACGTCAGCCGCACGCCGTTCGCGTTCGCTTCAGCCGGCGACACCAGCGCGATCTGCGCAGCCGGGATCGTAACGATCGGATCGTTTCGCAATAGCTCGATCAAAGTTTCACCTACGTCGCGAATTGCTGAGCTCATGCCACTACCGCGACCTCCCGCACGTCTTTAGCCGGCTCTCTGACGCGAAAGTCGCCGAGGCCATCTACCTTTCCGATCTTTTCGTTTTCTCGTCGCGCAGCTTCGATCAGGCAGTCCATTCCGATCCGGCTGTCCTGCTCGAGCGCGAGGAACGCCGCACGCAAACTGATGTTCTTGATGTTGCCGCCGGTGATCTTTAGCTTGCGTGAGAGCCAGCGGAAATTGACGTCGTCGCCCATCGGCGCGTTTTCAGGAAAGACTTTCTGCCAGATGCGTTCGCGATCGTCGTCATTTGGAAATGGGAAATGGATAATGAAACGCATCCGGCGCACGAAAGCTTCGTCGAGGTTCTGCTTCATGTTTGTGGCCAGGATGACGATGCCGCTGTACTCTTCCATGCGCTGCAGGAGGTAAGCAGTCTCGATGTTTGCGTAGCGATCGTGTGCGTCTTTAACCTCGGAGCGCTTGCCGAAGAGCGCGTCGGCTTCGTCAAAGAAGAGAATGGCGTTGCTGTCCTGCGCCTCGGCGAAGATGCGGCTCAGGTTCTTTTCTGTTTCGCCGATATACTTGCTGACCACGCTGGCAAGATCGATCTGATAAACGTCGAGACCGAGCGCGCGTCCAATGATGCTGGCCGCCATCGTTTTGCCGGTGCCGCTCTGGCCTTCGAAGAGCGCTGCGATGCCGCGTCCGTAAGCAAAATTTCTCGCGAAGCCCCAACTCTCAAAAATCACTTGCGATCGTTTAGCGTGCGAAGCGATCTCCTGGAGCTGTGTTAACTGGCTTTCCGGAAGGACAATGTCAGTCCACGAGAATTCAGATTCGACCTTGCGACCGAGGCCCATCAAACTCGGCGTGGCGATCGTGCGTGCTGCTTCGTTGATCAATGCGGGCGTAAGACCGTGAGTTGATTGCTTCTCCCAGTAGGCGCGATGCTCTGCCGCTTTGACCGTCTGGTTGATTTGACCTTCCGTGAAGTGAAATTTGCTCGAGAGCTCGACGAGATCCGTGTCTTTGAAATCTTCGCACTGGTCTTTCAGGTGTTCGCGCCAGAAATTGATGCGCGTGGTCGCGTTCGGGACTGGACACTCCAGGCTGAGACAGAACTGTTGCGGGTTCTCGGGCTTCCACAGTCGACTTCCCGAGAGGAAGGTGACGGGCGCGAAGTAACCCGCGGTTTCGATTAACGCGGCGAGTTCGCGATGACGATTGTCCTGAGAAAGCTCGTCGAAATGTTCGACCAGGAGTATCGCGGGGAGGAGGAGGGCTTCGCGACAGAGTCGCCACAGGTAATCGCTTTCGCTCATTTCTCCGTTCGGAATTCTTCTGGCGTCCGCGACCAGCAGCGGCAGGCCGGCGTGACGGCTCGCCATCGCGGCTAGCGCGCGCCTACCTGAGCCTGGCCTGCCGTAGAGATGTATTAACGGGCGAACGGAGGCTTCTTTGCCGGAAAGACTGTTTTGGACAAGGCGCAGTGTTTTGCTGGTGAGCTCTTCAGATACAGGCGCGTGTAACGGTCCGCTTGATGGTCTGATCAGATCGACCCAGTTGGTCAAACACTCGTCTAGCTGCGGTGTCTGCAAAAGGAAAGCGGCGATGCGATCGTCGATTTTCAGCGAGCGTTGCGGCAGCGGTAACTGCTTGTCTGACGGTTGCGCGTACTGGACCAGACGATTGCTGAATAGCGATGCGCCGGACGCGAAGATGCGACGATTGACCAGCGACTCCTCGGTGTCTTTGCAGAACAGTCTGAGCACCAACTCAACGCTCGGCTGCTTCCGTGTTACGTCGTCCTGCAGAAAGGCAAAGACTTTTGTGTAGCGGGAGTCGATTTCGGGCGCGAGGCAAAGGAGCAGGCAGAGTTCTTCGGTGCGATCGAGCTGGAAGAGACTGGTGATGTAAGAGAGAGAAGTGTTTGTGCGATCGCCTTGTCGTGCTAATGGGTCGGGATTTTTTTCGGTGGTGGTTGTCGGGTTGCTGAGTGGTTGAGTCAGGATTTCAACGACGTCGTGCTCGTTCAGCACCAGGCCCTGGAGCATATCGAGTTGCGTGTTCTTCTTGCTGCGGTTCTGTACCTCGCGCAGCAGACACGCATTCAACAGCTCGAGTTCCTCGCGCAAATGTTCCCAGCTCGTACTTGTCATCACACACGCATCACTTTGCAGTTGCGAGTGCGGTTGCACGTCTTATACCAACCGGAATTGCTGGATTTTCGTGAGAGAAAGTAAGACCTGATCGGACTAACTGCGCCGCCGACTTTGAGACAGCTTCCGTAAGTGCTTATTTAACCGGGCTTTGCCACCCGGACACTTTTGTCCTGCCCCCGCACGCAAATATCCGACTGGGATCGGGTCAGTACAGGGAGCGGTAGCGACCTGGTCCAACGATCAGCATGCGAACCTTCCATGCCCACCAGGTCGCTATCGCTCCCTGTACTGACCCGATCCCAGTGCGAATCCAACTTTTGGGGCAAAGTCACTTTGAGACTTTGAGCCTTTGTGCTTCCTGTGTTGATATACAGATCCGATGAGAGACCGAACAGACCAGGCTCGCTGGCTCGCGGTGCTGGCGGCGACCGCGACCGCGCTTTATTTGTGCTGGCTCATGCTGCGACCATTCCTCGGCGTTCTGGCGTGGGCGATCGTGCTGGTGATCGTCTTTTATCCTGTTCATAAACAGCTCGGGAACAGGATCAGAGGTCGCGGGCTGCGCGCGTTGTTGTCGTGCGTGCTCGTGGTGCTGGTGATCGTCCTCCCGCTTACTGTGCTGACGGTAGCGGTCGCTGAAGAGCTGGCCAAAGCGCTTCCGAATCTTCCTTTGCAAGCCTCTGAGTTAGCACACCGTCCAATACCGCTGCTCGGCAGAACTTCAGAATGGCTCAACGATCGTTTCGGCATCGACACCGTCCGTTTCCAGGAGTTCTTCATTCAGCAACTCAGAAATTACGGTGAGCGTTTGCTGGGTGCGTCCTTGAATCTGATGGGAAACATAGTCAGCAGCGTTATCAAGTCGTTCTTTGTCATCTTCACTATGTACTACCTGTTTCGCGACTCAGACAAAATCGTCGCGAAGTTGCCAGACGCATTGCCACTGCGCAGAGAGCAAAGCGAAGCGATCATCATGCGCACTCAGCAAGTGGTCAGTGCAAGCGTGTACGGCGTCGTGACTATCGCGATGATACAGGGGATTCTCGGCGGACTGATGTTCTGGATTCTCGGCATTCCATCGCCGGTGCTGTGGGCCGTGCTGATGGCGTTCGTCTGCATGATTCCGGTTGCCGGATCTTTTTTGGTCTGGCTGCCGCTGGCGATCTACTTAATGGTTCTCGGATATTGGACGAGCGCGGTGGTGCTAATTGTTTGGGGAGCACTGCTGATCAGCACTATCGACAACTTCTTACGTCCGAAGCTCGTCGGCGGCCAGACGAAGCTACATGAGCTCCTCATATTCTTTTCAGTGTTGGGCGGGCTCAGTGTCTTCGGACTGCTCGGCATCGTGCTCGGACCAGTCGTGCTCGCCATCACTCTTGGTCTGTTACAAACGTTTCAGAAGCAACAAGAAGAAACGTATACGCCGACGAACACTGATTGAATCCGTGTCCATCCGCGTAAATCCGTGGCTAATAATTCTTAGTATTCGCCGTTTTCAAACCAGCGCAAATTACCTAACGTGGGAGCGCGCGTTTCACATAAGGTGGCGCCGTCTCTGTTTATCCGCACGACTGATTGACTTGAAAAGAGAAGAACTGATTCCCCGATGCGCTCTCCGTCAGCGTCGATTTTGCTAGACCACTCGACCAGGTCGTAACCATCACCACCACGTCTCGCGTCTAACACGTTTCTCGCCTCCGCGTCAGAAGAAAAGTGTTGGCACGTACGCGTTATCTCAGCGCCGTTTGATAGCGAATAGGACGATGCAGTGATCTGAGATCCGCACCCGATCACCACCGTATCAAATTTCAAAACAGGTGACGGAATAACCGCGGACAGGGGCGCGCTGACGTAAGTATAGAAATGCCAGAACGCTGAGACAGTCACTCCCAGCACAAATGTCAGCACCGACACCGCGATTTTCAGGAGAATGCGCTTCATCGAATCAACCTCAGTTAGCGTTTTAGACGCACGAGAAACAAATTGGTTCCGAGTATTGTCACGTTGTTTAAAGATTGTGTGACTAAAAATCCACGAAAGGGTTGTTTGCCTGACACATACGATTGGAAATCTCCGCGCAGAAACTGGGAGGAGAAACACTATGCGTTGGAGAGGTGAACGTCAGAGCACGAATATCGAGGACCGGCGTGGCATGGGAGGAAGAGGACTCGCAGTCGGCGGTGGTCTGGGAACATTGATAATAATGATCCTGGCTTTGGTGTTTGGCTTCGATCCGCAAACACTGCTGCAACAGGCGCCAACCGATCAAACAACTCAAGTTCAAACTTCGCGACCGCAAAATGGTGAAGAGGAAGAACTGAAGCAATTCGTCGCCGTGGTCCTGGCGAAATCGGAAGACGTTTGGCAGGACGTGTTTCGACAGAATGGTCGCCAGTATCGAGAACCGACGCTGGTCCTGTTTACGGACCAGGTGCGCTCGGCTTGTGGCATTGCCGGCGCCGCGGTTGGACCGTTCTACTGTCCTAATGATGAGAAGGTTTACATCGATCTTGCTTTCTACGAAGAACTGCGACGGCAATTCAGTGCGCCTGGAGATTTCGCGCAGGCATACGTCGTCGCGCATGAAGTCGGTCATCACGTTCAGAAGCTGTTGGGCATCACGGAGCGCGTCGATGCGATGACAAGCCGGATGAGTGAAGCGCAGGCAAACCAGGTATCGGTGCGTCTGGAGTTGCAAGCGGATTTCTTCGCCGGCGTGTTTGCGCGCTACGTCCAGAACCAGGGAATGCTCGAAGCCGGCGACATTGAAGAAGCACTGCGAGCTGCGAGCGCAGTGGGCGACGACAAGATCCAGCGCCGGACCACCGGCTATGTCGTGCCTGACTCGTTCACGCACGGCACGTCGGAACAACGTCTGCGGTGGTTCAAGAAAGGTTACGACACCGGAGACATTCGACAGGGCGACACCTTCAACACGACCAATCTGTAATAGCCACAAAAAGGCACAAAAGGCACAAATGAAGAAGACTCATCCTTCTTTCATTTGTGCCTTTTGTGCCTTTTTGTGGCTGAACTTTTTGTGAAACAAATCGCGAGCGCTGGAAGTATAGAGCCCCATGAATATCTCCCAACCCGGGGACGCGGCACCCCAGAGACTGCTACGTGTGTGGCCCGGCATCGTCGCCGTCGTGCTGCAATGGTTATCACGCTTCGGAATCAAAGCCGTCATTCCCGGCATAAGCGGTTTCGGCAAGGCGATGATGACCTCGTTTGCGTTCACGTTGATCCTCATCATCTGGTGGGCATTCTTCAGCCGGGCACGTTGGCGCGAACGACTCGAAGCTCTGGGAGTGATAGTGCTGGCACTGGCAGTCACATGGTTTCTCAGACACGAATCAATGTGGATGGCGTGGTTATTCGCCTACGCTGTTCCGATATTGTCGCTTGCCTTCGTCACGTGGGCTGTTGTCACACGTCGAATGTCCGATCGAGTTCGTCATGCAACGATGGTGGCGACGATCGTGGTCGCGTGTGGAGCGTGGTTGTTAGTACGACAAGACGGGATTAACGGAGATCACCAGGCGACGTTTGGCTGGCGCTGGGCGGCAAGTCCCGAAGAACGACTGCTGGCCCAAACGTCAAATGAGACGGTGGCGCCCGCCGCTCCCGCGCCCACAGCTTCTATCATCCCAACACCGACAGCATCACCGGCAGCGTCCGCAGCGCCGGCAGCTTCGCCCGCGACACAACCTGTCGAAAATCGAGCTGCATGGCCCGGATTTCGTGGACCAAAGCGCGACGGCATCGTGCGCGGCGTTAAGATCGATACTGACTGGACTGGAAAACCCCCGGTGCAACTGTGGCGCCGTCCAGTTGGACCAGGCTGGTCGTCCTTTGCTGTCAATGGCGACCTCGTTTACACGCAGGAACAGCGCGGCGAAAACGAGATCGTCTCCTGCTACAAAGCGAGCACAGGTCAGCCTGTTTGGACACACCAGGACGCGGCGCGCTTTTTCGAATCGAATGCCGGCGCTGGGCCACGCGCGACACCAACGCTCAGCAACGGTCGGGTCTACACTTTTGGCGCCACCGGAATTCTCAATGCACTCGACGCCAATAACGGCGCCGTGGCCTGGTCGCGTAATGTTGCCAAAGAAACCAACACAGAGATCCCGTTCTGGGGCTTCTCGAGCTCGCCGTTAGTGATTGGCGACATGGTTGTCGTTGCTGCTTCCGGTCAGCTCGTCGCTTACGATGCTGCAACTGGTAATCGTCGCTGGCTTGGACCAGCACGCGGAGGAAGCTACAGCTCGCCGCAACTGGTCACGATCGACGGTGTCGCGCAAGTGCTGCTCGTCAGCGGAGCGGGCGTGACGAGTGTCTCGGTTGCCGACGGCAAAGAACTCTGGCAAGACAACTGGTCGAGTAATTTCATGGTGCAACCGGCGATGACGGCGGAAGGCGATATCGTGGTTACCAGCCAGGAGAACGGCGCGCGTCGCATCGGTGTGAGCCACAACGCGAGTGGCTGGAATGTTACAGAGCGCTGGACGTCCAATACTCTGAAGCCTTACTTCAACGACTTCGTGATTCACAAAGGTTACGCGTTTGGTTTCGACGGGCGCATTCTCGCCTGCATCGATCTCAAAAATGGCGAACGTAAGTGGAAGGGTGGACGTTACGGCAACGGCCAACTCGTGTTGCTGCCCGATCAGGATTTGTTGCTGGTGCTATCAGAGGATGGTGAGCTGGCACTGGTCGGAGCGACGCCCGATCAATTCACGGAACGCGCGAAGATAGCAGCGATTCAAGGCAAGACGTGGAACCATCCAGTGCTCGTCGGCGATCTCCTTCTCGTCCGCAACGCCGAAGAGATGGCCGCCTTCCGCCTGACCACAGAGTCACACCGATAAATTACGGATGAATGAACGCGATTGGCGCAACTGTAGGGGTGGCACTCCGTGGCCGCCCGCCGTTCGAAACACGCATTATTCATGAAACGGGCGGCCA
>DATENQ010000231.1:0-3153 GCA_035275005.1 Pyrinomonadaceae bacterium
GATTAGCAGATGAAACCTTATTGGAAGTAGAGGTCGTTGGTCCAGTTAAGATTCGCTTCGAGGACCGGAGTACAATCATCACCGCTGTTGTATTGCCTACTACATCCGAGGTTTTGTCAGGTGCTTATCCGCTGGAAGGGCTGGATGCTTTCATAGATCCAAAACGGCAAAAGCTCCTTTTGAATCCGAAGTCTCCGGGTAATCCCACTGCGTACATTAGACAAGTCAGCCTGAGTATTTAACGATGTCAACTGCCGTAAAAAAAGAACACAAATCCCCACGCCCGGAGCGTGGCGGGCAGGCCACGATGGTCGAGGCGATCCGACAGGGGATCTGGGAAGAGATGGAGCGTGATCCGACCGTATTCGTGATCGGCGAAGACGTCGGTGTTTACGGCGGAGCGTTCAAAGTCACCGACGGATTGATAGACCAGTTTGGCAAAGAACGAGTGATCGATACGCCGATCTCGGAAGGCGCGATCGTCGGCGCGGCGTGTGGCGCGGCGTTGATGGGGATGCGACCTGTTGCCGAGTTTCAGTTTATCGATTTCATTTCTGCCGGCTTCGATCTGCTGACTAACTACGCTGCGAAGTGTCGTTATCGATGGGGGAAAGCAATACCGGCGGTGTTTCGTGGACCATGTGGCTCTGGAACGCGCACCGGTCCGTTTCACTCGCTTAACGCCGAGTCTTTCTTCCTGAATACAGCGGGATTAAAGATCGTGGAGCCGTCCACTGCTTACGACGCGAAGGGCTTGATCAAAGCAGCGATTCGCGATCCCGATCCAGTGCTCTACTTCGAGCACAAGAAGCTTTATCGTTTGCCGCGTCTGCGCGAAGAGTTGCCGTCGGACGATTACATCGTCGAGATCGGCAAAGCACGCGTCGCGCGCGCCGGGCGCGATCTGACGATCATCACATTCGGAGCGATGGTCCTGACTGCACTCGACGCCGCCGAAGAGCTCGAAAAAGAAGGACTGGACGTCGAAGTGATTGACCTGAGGACGCTGGCGCCGCTCGATAAACCCGCCCTGCTCGCGAGCGTGAAGAAGACAAGCAAAGCCATCGTGTTGCACGAAGCGTCGCGCACCGGAGGCATCGGCGGCGAGATCGCTGCAATGCTTGCCGAAGAAGCATTCGAATGGTTGGACGCGCCGGTGATCCGCATTGCGTCGATCGACACACCGGTGCCGTATTCGCCGCCAATGGAAGATTACTATCTGCCGCAAACGAAAGACGTAGTCGACGCTGCGCGCAAGCTGGCAGCTTATTAGAGCCACGGATTACACGGATGAACCCGGATCTGATCTGTGTTTATCCGTGAAATCTGTGGCTAATGATTGGGAGATAAGATGAGCACTGAAGTGGTGATGCCGCAAATGGGTGAGTCCATTGCGGAAGGTACGATTACAAAGTGGCTGAAGAAAGTCGGAGAACGTGTCGAGCGGGACGAACCGCTGTTTGAGATCTCGACTGACAAGGTTGACGCAGAGATTCCCTCGCCGGCTGCGGGAACGTTGACGGAAGTCAGATACAAAGAAGGCGACACTGTCGAAGTTAACACGGTAGTAGCAGTGCTAGACGGCGATGCGGCAGCACCGCCGGCGGCAAAGCCTGTCGAGGAAGCACCAGCCAAAGCCGAAGCACCCGCACCTCCGCCGCCACCACCTGCGCCACCACAGCAAGCCGCTCCACCGCCGCCACCAGCGACTCCTGCACCACCTCCGATTCAGGCAAAACCTGCACCACCACCGCCGCCACCGGTCGAGAGTCAGCCGAGACAGGACGGCGACATTGCCACCGCCGAAGAGCTCCGGCGCACGAAATCCAGCCCACTGGTTCGCAAGATCGCGCAAGAGCACAACGTCGATATTTCAAAACTCGAAGGCACTGGCCTAAGTGGTCGCGTAACCAAGAACGACATCCTGAGTTTCATCGAATCGGGATCAGCGCCGGCACCCGCGGCGCCTCAACGTGCCGCTACTCCAACGCCCGTGCAAGAGCCTGTCGCGCCACCGCCACCCAGGCCACAGCTTGGCGATCGCGTCGAACAGATGAGCGTGATGCGGAAAAAGATCGCCGAGCACATGGTCCTGTCTCGACGTACCTCGGCCCACGTCACCACCGTCTACGAAATCGACATGACGCGTGTCGCGCGCCTGCGCGACAAGCATCGCGACGAGTTCTACCAGCGAACCGGCACCAAGCTCACGTTCATGCCGTTTATTTTCGAAGCCGTGAACAAAGGTTTGCGAAAGTTTCCCATTTTTAACGCGCAGGTCAACGGCGAGCAGATCATTTACAAGCAGGACATCAATCTCGGCATGGCAGTCGCGCTTGACTGGGGCTTGATCGTTCCGGTAATCAAGCGCGCGGACGACTTGAGTATCTCGGGGCTCGCCCGCGCTGCAAACGATCTTGCCGATCGCGCCCGGACCAAACAGTTGAAGCCGGATGAAGTCACCGGCGGCACGTTCACGATAACGAATCCAGGCGTCTTTGGTGGTCTATTCGGCACGCCGATCATCAATCAGCCCCAACTGGCGATTCTCGGCGTCGGTAAGATCGAGAAACGAGCCAAGGTACTCACCACTGAGGACGGCGATGACTTCATCGGCATTCGTTGGATGGCCTATTTCGCGCTCAGCTTCGATCACCGCGTGATCGACGGCGCTGATGCGGAGCGCTTCTTAGCGTTCATCAAGGACCAGTTAGAAGCAGGAGACTTTTCGGTCTAAGAAAAATTTCACGCAAAGAAGGCGCAAAGACGGCAAAGAAATCCTTATGGATCCTTTGCCGTCTTTGCGCCTTTGCGTGCAAAATTCTGTCGACTTCTTGCCGAAATCAACACGCTTTTTTTGTTCATACCTCCTCTCTTATTGCGATAAAGTGGTGATTAGATGAAGAAATGCGGAGGCTATTGACTTAGTTTCGGCGAAGGTCTAAACCATCTCATCCGCAAAATTTTACGGCGGGAGGCGAGGAGCGAGGACTCGCCATGATTAGCTTGAGAAAGACGCGCGTTCAAGGGGCGCGTCAACTAGTTACCAGTTTAAGGAGATAAATCGATGGTATTCACTAAACATAAAATGTTTGCCCCGGCAGTGCTTATCACCTGCCTGTTAGTCTTCTCAGCCTCCCCAATATTGGCCCA
>DATENQ010000232.1:0-7504 GCA_035275005.1 Pyrinomonadaceae bacterium
GCGAATCCCCCGAGCGCGTCCCAAACATGGAAACGGAAACCGGAACGAACGTTGAAACTGTTAATTGATTATTGCTGTTGGAATGAACTGAAGCGGGCGGCCACGGAGTGCCGCCCCTACAGTTCCTTCCAACAGCAATAATCAATTAACAGTTTCAGCGTTCGTTCCGGTTTCCGTTTCCATGTTTGGGACGCGCTTGGGGGATTCGCGGGGAGCCAGATCGGCCGCGAAGCGCACGCAATTCTTGTTTGCAGCCTTCGCTTCGTACATCGCGGTGTCAGCACATGCGATCAGTTGCTGCGGGGAAGAAGCGTGCTTCGGAAACGCCGCGACGCCAAAGCTCGCTGTCAGGGAAAGTTGTAGACGCCGGCCACCGGTGAAGTTGTGACGCGTGATGCGATGTCGAATACGTTCGGCTACCTGGCCCGCCAGCTCGGTTCCAGTGTCGGGTAACACGATCACGAACTCGTCGCCGCCGTAACGAGCAACGGCATCGGTGTCGCGTATCGAGGAAAGAATCACTGCCGCCATCTCCATCAGCACGTGCGAACCTACGAGGTGACCGTGTTCGTCGTTGATCTGTTTGAAGTCGTCGAGATCGAGAAACAGGGCGGCGACACTCGATCCGTAACGACGTGCGCGCCGGATTTCGTTCAGGAGGAACTGGCGCAGATACCTGGCGTTGTGAAGCTTGGTGAGGTCATCAGTTTGTGAAAGTCGCTCAGCCTCCGCGATGCGAACGGCGTTAGCGAGTGCTGAAGCGATCGGGAGTGAGAGTGAGTCGAGCAACGCGACATCGGTTTTCTTGAACGCATGCGATCCGGAGCCCTCGCGAACACCTTCAATCACGCCAAGAATCCGCTCGCCGCAGATTAACGGAACAGCGACGACGAATTGTCCACGCTCTTTCCTCTTAATGATTCCCATCCCAGCCGCGGCACGTCTTGCTGCTTTCGTTTCTCCACCGAGAGGAAGATCCGGTTCCAACAGGCGTTCCCATTCATCGTCAGGTCTGTAACCTTCCTGACCGGCTTTTCTGACCGCGATCGCTTCCAGTGTCGCCGTTTCAAAACCTTTCGATTCGGAAAACAGGTAGATGGCCCAACGGTCGGCCTTAATCAAACCCTGCAGGCCGGCGAGCGCGGTGTTGGCCGCTCCGTTTTGATCGCCGCTGTAATGCAAGGACGTCACGAGATCAAACGCCGCACGTAGATCGCTGAATTTGATCTTGGGCGGGAGGGAAGAAGGACTGGTTTCGGTAGGTGGCTCAAAATTCTCAGGCAACCGCAACTCGCCCGAACCGCCGTGACCTTCGATCTCACGAAGCATTGCCGGAAGTTGGGCCGACTTGTCGGCGATTGCGAGAAATCCGAGTCGTTTGAGAGTCGCGCTGTCGAGACTCCGCAGGTTGTGACTCTGATATCCGTTGGTTTGCCGCCGGCACGCGACGAGCGGCGCTCCCGGCCAGAACGCTTTTGCATGATCGATGGCGGTGTGAAGCTCGACCATGTCCGCGCCTGGCACAACTTCATAAAGCACGGCCAGCGGCGGCGGTCCTTCGGAGTCGGCGACACCCTCGCGTTTGCGCTGTTTGGCAAGTGCGACCTCGACTTCGACTTCGCGCAGGCCTTCGATCAGAGTTTTGACGCCAGCGGCACGCAACGCCTCGATCAACTCGTAGGCTGGTGCTTCGTGAGCGTCCGTCAAAAGAATTACGTGACTCATCTGATTTAAGTCCTGCCGCGCGCGGAAAGTGAAACCTTGTATTGGCTGCTGTTTCCTTGTGAATCTCGTGCCTCAACCGTGAGCTCGCGTGCTGCACCGGCTGTGACCTGAATCTGAAATCCGCCGTCAATTGCGGCGTTCGTCTCGCGTCCTGACACGCGAATCGTCGTACCCGGCTCGGCTTTGCCGCGAATGATGTAGATGCTGCCGCCTAAGAGTTCGGCAGTAAGGTTTGAAACTGAGACTTGCGAGCCGGTGCCGCGCGTCGTAACGATAAACTTGAGCGGGTCGCTCCAATCGCTGGCCTGTCCACTCGCGGCGGTTGCTCTTACGCGCCAGAAGTAGACGCCGGGACGAAGATCGCTGGCGCCAAACTCCGTCGCCACCAGCTGATCTCTCTCGATAACTTTTCCATCAGTCACGAAGAACGGCGAGGTCGCGACTTCAACGCGATAATAAGAAGGCGTGCCTGACTGCGGACGCTGCCACTTCAAGGCAACGCTCGCTGCTCCGTTATCGCCAACCAACACCTGCTCGAGATCGTGTGGCCTGGCCGGTTGCGGCACGTCCAGCAACTTCTGCGCGGGTGAGAGTCGACCTGAGTTGTTAACCGAAACGTATTCACCTCCGCGGATCGATGTCTTATCGCCCGCCTGGTTGGTCGTTTCAATGGCGCCAGTGGCGACGCGAATTTCTTCAGTACCTTCGGGATTAACTCCGAAGCTCGCGTTGGTCTTTTCGCCCATGGTGTTCTTGGTCTGAGGCGTTTCGACCACGTTGGTGGTGCCGTCCGCCTGCTGCTCCGTGCGAACAGACAGCTGACCGCTATTAACTCGGACGTGAACGTTTGTTTTCTTACCGTCCTCGGCCCGGGCGTTGTCGCGAATGACGATCGTACTGTTTGGCTTCACCAGCAGGGTTGAGCCATCGGCCAGACCGATGCGGGCGCGGCCGCTGGCCTGCGTTTGCACCGTGTCGCCGGGATATAGCTCAACCTCGCCGCCGGCCGGAATCATTTCCCGGGTGGCCGCGCGGATAACCCGCACGTCGCCCTCGAACGACGTAAACCGGGCGCCTGCCGGCTGTCTAAACTCCGCCACGTTCTTGAAAGGATTTCCATACTTCAAGACGTAAACGGCGGCGCCTCCGGCGAGGCCGCAGAGCATGAAGATGGCGATTACCAGATAGACGAAACGCTTCTGAATAATCCACCAATCAAAGGCAAAATGACTGGTCTTATTCCTTGCCATGAGTTATCTACGTGGGGAAGGGGCCCAACCGAGGTTGAGACCGGGTGAGTCCGAACGGTGTTCGGTGGCCATTAGCCACCAGATCCAGGCAGCAACACTACCGACTCAGGAAATTTAACACACGAGGGAACGAGCGTTCAAGGTGTTTAAACCGAAATTTAGGCTTTTTTGTCCTGCTTATTTAACTCTTCGCCCAAAGGCAGGTCGAAATCGGGGGGAAGATCGACCTTGATGGTCGTTTCCTGCTTCGGCGGGAACCAAAGGGACGCCACGACCGATCCGACTAACACCAGGGCCACAAAACCGAGGGAAAACTTGATGGGAATGTGTAGCCCGGTGGCGCCCAAAAGCATTTTGAAGCCGATAAAGGTGAGGACAACCGCCAGCCCGACTCGCAGGTAGCGGAATTTTTCCACGACTCCGGCCAGCAGGAAGTACATCGAACGTAAACCCAGGATTGCGAAGACGTTCGAGGTGTAGACGATGAAAGTGTCTGTAGTTATGGCAAAAATCGCCGGAATCGAGTCGACCGCAAAAACGAGGTCAGTGACTTCAACCACGATCAGCACAAGCAGCAGCAGCGTGCCGTTCCGTTTACCATTTTTCATGGTAAAGAACTTCTGCTCCTCATATTGATGTGAAATGGGTAAAAACCGAGTCACCAGTCGGACGACCGGGTTCTGGTCCGGCTGGACATCAATCTCTTCCTGCCGGAACATCTTGATTCCGGTGTAGATCAGGAAGCCGCCGAAGATGTAGATGATCCAGTGGAAACGGTCGATCAGCGCCGCGCCGACAAAGATCATCGTCAGACGCATAAAAAGTGCGCCCATTACGCCCCAGAAAAGCACGCGATGCTGAAACTTGGCTGGTACCTTGAAGTAAGAAAAGATCAGCAGGAAGACGAAAAGATTATCGACTGATAGCGATAACTCGATGATGTAGCCGGTCAGAAACTCAAAGCCACGTTGTGAGCCCTGGTAGTGAAAGACGAGAAAGGCAAAAGCCATGGCCAGCGTTATCCAAACGCCGGTCCAGATCCACGCTTCTCTATACTTGATGGTGTGAGCTTTGCGGTTGAAGAGCCCGAGATCGAGGCTCAGCATTGTCACTATGAATAGACTGAATCCGACCCACAACCAGTTTGCGCCACTCAATGTCTCCATGAAGAAAAATAATTTAGCATTTGCTTCGGCAGGAGTAAAACTAACCACGTTTCACGCAAAGGCGCAAAGATAGCGAAGAAACCAGCTACTTCCTTTGCAATCTCTTTGCGCCTTTGCGTGAAACCATTAGTCCCGGCAGTTGCGACTATTCGCGCGTCTCACTTACAATCCGCAGTTTCTGAAAGGTAATAAACAATGCTCAAACAACTCGGACGACTCGAACGAACCCGCAACATCGTCATCGTGGGATTTGCGATCCTGATGGCGGTTAGCTTGATCGTGTTCTTCGCCCCCGGCCGCTCCGCCAACCGTATCGACCCGTTGCGAAATGCGGACGTAATCGCAAAGGTCGGCTCAGAAAGCATCACTGTGGCTGATCTCGCAAGGGTCAGAGAAAACTACATGCAGATGTTTGGCGGCCGCATCAACCTGGCCCAGCTCGGCGGCAACAGGCGTTTTCTCGATGGCTTGATCAGCAAGCTGGTCATCAATCAGGAAGCTGAACGACTTGGCCTGGGTGCAAGTGATCAGGAACTCGCGGACCGGATCAAGAAGCAGTTTACCGATGCCGGCGGCACCTTCATCGGGTTTGATAAATACAAAGAGGCTGTTGTCTCGCGCTACGGCGATATCGAGAAGTTTGAAAACGAAATTCGCGCCGAGATAGCCCAGGAAAAACTACGGGCGTTCGTAACCGCCAGCGTTAACGTTTCCGATGCGGAGCTGGAACAAGAGTACAAACGGCGCAACTCGAGTTTCGACGTTGCTTATGTCGCCCTGGCTGCCGACAAGCTCGCCGAGAAGATTCAACCCGGCGACGAAGAGATGCGCAGTTACTTCGAGAGCCACAAGACCGATTACCGTTATCTCGAGGAGCAGAAAAAAGTTCGTTACCTGTTTATCGACACTGAAAAGGTTGGTTCGAAGCAACAGATTTCAGACGCGGATTTGAAAAGCGAGTACGACAATCTTCAACCGCAGTTCAAGGAAGCGGGCGTCAAGGTCCAGCAGATCGTGCTGAAAGTGGCGCGCAAGGATCTGGATCCACAGGTCGAACAAAAGGCGAAAGACCTGATCGCCAAACTGCGTGGTCCTGACGGCAAAGTATCGGAGCAAGCCTTTGCGGAAGCGGCCAAGGGAAACTCTGAAGATCCAGCCACAGCAAGGAACAACGGTTTCCTGCTGACTCCTTACAAGAAGAACCCAAGCAAACCGAATGGGCTGCTCGATCGGACCGTAGATATGGAACCGGGAGTCATGACCGACGTTCCGATTCGCTACGGTGGTAACTTCTACATCCTGCGTCGCGGCGATAGTGTCCCCAAGTCTTTTGAACAAGCCAAACCGGAGTTGCTCGTTTCGTTGCGCAATCGCCGCGGTTATGGCGCCGCGTTTCAACTCGCGCAAAAAGCCAAAACGCGTCTGCAGGAAACGAAAGATCTGCAGAAAGTCGCGCAGGAATTTGCGACTGAGGCAAACATGGCTCCCGCCGCGATGGTACGGGAAACCGGATTCATCAAGCCGGGCGACGATGTGCCGGACATCGGCACCAACCAGCAGTTTGAGCAAGCGCTCGCGTCGCTGAACAATGCGAACGATATTGGTGAGCCGACCGGCATCAAAGGCGGCTTTGCGATTCCGATGCTGCTCGACAAGAAAGAGCCGCGCATACCGGAATTTGACGAAGTGAAAACCAAGATCGCAGACGCGATCAAACAGCAGCGCGCCAAGGAACAGCTCGAGCAGAAAGCGAAAGACCTGGTGGCGTCTGCGACGAGCCCCGATGCGCTCAAGGATGCCGGAGAGAAAGACGGCTATGACTCGGGTTTGGAAGAAGGATTCAAACTCGGTTCGTCACTGGGCAAGGCAGGCATCAGCACCGCTCTTGACGATTTGATCAACAGCTTGAAGCCGGGCGAAGTCAGCAAGACTCCGATCAAGGTCGAAGATAAATGGGTAGTTGTTGGTCTTAAGAACAGGATTGACGCTGACCAGAACGGGTTTGCAGCACAGCGCGACACGTTGAGACAGTCGATGACCAGCGAGCGGCAGGACCAGGTGTTTGAAGACTACATCGCGGGCGTGCAGCAACGCCTGAAGCAACAGGGCAAGATCGAGATCAACCAGAAGCTGTTAACCCAACTGGATGAATCGGAACCGGCAGCGGAACCGGGCTTCCCGGGCGGCCTGAATTTCCCTCAATAAAGATCAGCCACGGATCACACGGATAACACAGATCAGAAATGGTTTTTCTTATCCGTGTTATCCGTGTTTATCTGTGGCTTAATTTCCTAACAGTGGTCCAACTTCAGCCTGGGCCACGCTCGTGCGTATCTGCAACTCGTTCGCGTTCGCAACGATCGTCAGGTTTGACAACGCACTCTTCGCCAGCACGCCTTTAGCACCAGACAAACGGCCCACGAAGAACGCTCCTAACTGCTTCAGTCCGTCCAACGTGTCGCCGAGACTCTTCGCCGCTTCGGCATTAGTCGCTCTGGCTCCAAGGAACAACTGTAGATCGCTCGCCGTCGTTCCGACTGAGCCGTAAACCTGTCGCAGCGTTTTCAAGTCATTCGCGATGGGAGCGTTGCCGAAATCGATATTTGTCACTAACTGCTCGGTCATGTTGCTGCCGAATCCGATGATCGCGTTGGGATCGCGATTGGCGAGCGCAATCAGCTCCGCGTTTGCTCGCTTGCCGGAACGACTTGAATCGATCGCGCCGCGTACCGAGACTGGATCGCCGAGAGCCAATATGTTGGCATCGAGTGGCGCCGCGGCGAGTTCTCTGATCCTGAAATCAAAGACACCGAGCAGCTTGATGTTCTCTTCGAGCGTAAAAATATAGACGGTTTTGTCGTGATATTTTTCTTCGCGATATTTGCCGTTTGTGGCTATGCGTCCCGCTGCGACCATCCCCGCCGCGCTGAAGGACCCGTTAGCGAGGGCAACCGTTTGTAGTTTCGTCACGCCTTCCGACGGATAGGTGTAGCGAACTCCGAAGGCCACTTGCTCAAACATGCGCGGATCGAGACCGGTACGATCCTTGAACCTGTCGATGCTGGCATTGACTTCGCTGAGCTTAGCGGGGTTGTTGGCCAGTATGCGCGGCATCGCTTCGTTCAAAAGTTGTTTCACTTTTACCTGGGCGACCGCATCCGACTGGGGCAGTGCGGACAGCAGCGCCGGAGCGGGAGAAGCGCTGTTGCGCGCGCGCGTTTGTGCCTGGACATTGATTTGTAAAAGCAACGCAACGAAAACGATCGCAAGACTCAGAAGTTTGATTTTCACTACAAAACAGCCTTTCTGCTAGAAGTAACTGTAGGGCCGGCACTCCGTGGCCGCCCGTTCCGCGAACCAAAT
>DATENQ010000233.1:0-2271 GCA_035275005.1 Pyrinomonadaceae bacterium
CGCAGATCCCGTGTTAACTGTCGCAACATTAGCCGCAGCTTGATCGCTGATCAGCGACTTCGGCGCGGGTACAAACGACGGCAATTCCTCGGCCTGTACCGGCTTGTTCGCAGCCGTTGTATTGTTGTTCACCGGCACAGGCGGTGCGGTTGTATTCGCAGCCGTTACGTTTGTAGCCGTTTTGCCTGGATCCGCCGATGTGAATGCAAGTGTTCCGGCCGCCGGAGGTAGATTCGCAGGCGTTGTGTTTTGCGAAACAGTTTCGCCGCCCGGTTTCACCAGTGGCGCATCCGGAAGTTGCAGGACCACATTTCTTGGCAACGAGCGCGCGGCAGCGATCTGATCTTCACGATCTGCTTCGCGAATCATTTCCGCGAGTGAACCAGTAGTTGGCGATTGTAACGTTCCGCTTGGTCGCATCTCCTCGTCACGCGGAGTTACTGCCGGTGCGCGAAGCACGCGCGGCGTAACAGCGATAACGATGTCGACCTGTCGGACATCGCGTGTCGGAGAGGTGAAGAGCCGGCCAATAAACGGGAGCCCGCCCAGAAATGCGATTCCTCTGCGACCCCTTGATTCGATGTCCGTTGAAACGCTGGCCAGCATCATGGTGCGGTTGTTTTGAACTCGCGCAGTGCCGGTCATCGTGCGTTCGGTAAAGGTCGGAGTCAATTCGTTGCCACCCAAAACATCCTTCTGTTCGATGTTCATCTTCACCTGAACATCGAGATTCGGAAACACTTGCGGCGTGAATTTCAAAGTCAAACCGGTCGGCTCGTAGTTGATGACCGGGAAGCCACCAGTCGGGAAGCCATTATTGATACCAGGCTGGGGCGTGCCTGTCTGGACGCCGAACGGATAAGCCTGCGCCGTTTGTACCGGAACACGTTGTCCGATCCGCGCCGTCGATTCTTCACCGTTGAATGCGTGTACTTGCGTCGAAGCAACCAGTTTCGTGTTTTGTTTACTACTGAAAGCCCTGAACGCAGCTGACGGAATCACCAATGCGGCTGCCAGCGCGGTCGGCGCACCACCGATGATATTCGACAAGTTAACGCCACCGGGGCCATTAGTTCCGGCACTACTCAAAACTGAGAAACCATTTGAGCCACCCAGATTGAAGATATCTGTCCCAGTCCCAATTTGATTACCAAAAGTCAACAAGTCATTCTTGGACACTTCGTAGATGTTCACATCCATCACGACTTCAGCACGATCTTTATCGACGCTCGCAAGCAAGTCACCGATTAAGCGTACGTTCTCAGCCGTATCGCGCACGGTCAAACTGTTCGTCGCATCGTCGGGCACCACGATCGTTTGCGGGCGTCCAACTGACGGTGGAATTGCCTGCTGCACGAGCGTGCGTGCGTCCGCCGGTTTCATGTTTGAAAGATAGAACGTGCGCAGGACCAGTTGCTGATACTGCGGCCGGCGCGCCTGGTCCGCGACCAGTATGGTTCGGCGACTGAGTTTCTGGAAAAAGAGTCCTTCCTGGAGGAACAAATAATCGAGCGCTTGCGCAGTGGTCACGTCCTTCAACTGCAAATCGACGGGACGTGACTGTGCAAACGACTGACGGTCGAAGATAACGTTGAGATTTAGTTGTTCAGCAAGACTGCGAATCAGAGTCTTGAGATCACCTTTGACGTCGACGATGCGGAGCTGTTGTTCCCGAGGAGTCGCTAAATCCTGAGCGTGGCCGTTAGCGGGAGTGATCATGGCGCCATCGGCCATTCCTACTCCATTGGTACCGTTCGTACCGTTTGTAGTAGCAGGAACTGCGCGACCTTCCTTTACCGCCTGCAGGCGCAACATGCGCTCCATCTCCGACACCGCCAGCTCGTTCACCGGATCGTAACCGTACGCCTGGCGGAAGGCGTTATAAGCGCCGACGTAATCGCCTCTCTCCGAGAGCGACCTCCCTTGCTGCATGTACGTCTGCGAGGCGTTGAAACTGGCACGGCGAAAATGGAGCTGATACTCCATATTTGACGGGTCCGCAGCGACGGCGAGCGTAAATTCCTGCGCCGCCTTGTCCCACTGCTGCTGGGCTTCGTAATCCATGCCTCGCTTGAAGTTCTTTTCACCCTTTTTGGCGAAAGCGGTGATGGGCAACGCCAACACGCTAAGAGCGAGAATCAGAGAAATTAGGGTGCGAGCTCTAGTATTGTTTTTCATGACTTCTACTCGGTTCGGGAGGTGAAAGTTTAGCGGCTTAATAATGCCGCCGGAACGCCTAAGATGCAAGATCAAAACCGCCAATTGCCTACA
>DATENQ010000234.1:0-3884 GCA_035275005.1 Pyrinomonadaceae bacterium
GTAACACAGCCGCGTAAAAATGCCCTTTCCGCCTCCATCTATCGTTGCATGGATGCGGCAAGCCGAGACGACGATGCCTGTTTGACAAGCATCAGCGCCGCAGGTATTTTCCTTTGTTTTCGCGAAAGGACACTCAAACAACTATGAAGCGGGTAGGAGTTCTTGTAGGCCGGGAAAAGACATTCCCGGAGGCAATCATTAATGGCATTAACGAGCGCGGTGGCGGCGAAGTCGTGGCGGAATATATCAAGCTCGACGGTGTTAAATACGACGATCCGCCAAAGTACGACCTCGTCATCGATCGTATCTCGCACGAAGTTCCGTTCTATCGAGCAACTCTCAAACGAATGGCGCTCGAAGGAACAATCATCATCAACAATCCATTCTGGTGGTCGGCCGACGATAAATTTTTCAACTATTCACTCGGGAAAAAGCTCGGTGTTGCGATTCCCAAGACTGTGCTGCTGCCGCAAAAGGACTACATCGAAGGTATCGTCAGCGAGAGTCTGAGGAATCTCGAGTTTCCAATGGACTGGCAGGCCATTATTGACTACGTCGGCCTGCCGGCGTTTCTGAAGCCGTTTGATGGCGGCGGTTGGAAGAATGTTTCGAAGATCAACTCACTTGAAGAGCTCTGGACGGAGTATGACAAGACCGGAACGCTTTGCATGACGCTTCAGGAGGGGATCGATTTCGATCAGTTTGTGCGTTGTTACTGCGTAGGCCAGGAAGAAGTGATGATCATGGCTTACGATCCGCGCAAGCCTTACCTTTCAGGTGAACAATACGTTCACAATCCAAACTACCTCGCGCCCGCGCTCGCGGATCGAGTGGCGAAAGACGTGCGAACGCTCTGCACGGCGCTCGGATATGATATCAACACCGTCGAGTTTGCGATCAAGGATGATGTGCCTTATGCGATCGACTTCATGAATCCCGCGCCGGATGCGGAGCTCGCGTCGGTGGGTGAGTTCTATCACAACTGGATCGTTGGGGCGGTTATTAACCTCGTGTTCAAGCGACTCGGTGAACAAAAAGAGAGGCCACGTTATCGTTGGGATTCGTTGCTCAGTCCTGAACCGGTAAAGGTATACGCGGTGGCGTCAGCGGCTGAACAGCAGTCACGGACGGTCACGCCCGCTCCTGCGGCAAAGAAAGCGACAACGACAAAACGAAAGAAGACTTAACCACAAAGGCACGGAGGCACAAACTCTTTTATTAATTTTGTGTCTTTGTGCCTTGGTGGTTAAGAAGGATTTAAAGGCTTGGAGCGCGTGAAGAGCATGCGCGTGCCGAGTAAGGTCAAAAGCCAGATAGCCAATGCGGAGGAAGCGAGCGACCAGCCCAGGCTTCCCGCAACCGGATCGACAAAACCACCTATCAGGGCAAGTAACACACTCGCATTCGTCACCCGCAACGCCAGGCGACGAATGCGAGTAACGCTTTGTAGCCAGTTGATCCTGCGCAGTTCCGCGGCAAGATAATCGTCATCGTTATTCAACTGCCTATAGTAATCGCTCTCGCTGCGAGCGTAGCGCGCTAAAGCCTGTTCGGAACTGACGCGCGCTGCCTCCTGGTAATGATGAATAACGTGGGCCAGCTTCCCTTCCCGCAACGAAATATCCGCCAAACCGACGCGTGCCTTGAAATTTTCGCTATCGATCTCGACCGCTTTCTCGAGGGCGCGTCGCGCATGTCGCGCATCGCCGCATTCGAGGAAACTCTCTCCGATCAGCGGCAGTAAAACCGCGTCGTTCTTTGCACGGATACTCGCCAAACGCAGCGCCGCTCTCGCTCTCGACAACAACCGCGCGTCAGACTGCGCACTCGCCTGCGATCGCAACAGCCGCGCGAAATCGTAAATCAACCACGCGCCGTGCGGTCTTACATTCAGCGCGCGCCGAAACGCTTCACCCGCTTCTCGCAAACGCCCTGATACACGTAGCTCGTTTCCGAGTCGACGCAACAGGCGCGCTCTTTCAAGCTCTTCCGCAGTCGCCGGAGTTTCAGGAACGTCGGGATTTCGCTTCAGCTTTCGGCCGAGTTTGAAATCCGATCTGGTGACGTCCAGGAGATCCGAAGGAGCAAGCTGTGACAGCTGCGTTTTACGGTTAAGGAAATTCGGATCGTTGAGATAGTCGCGCAGATCGCGACTGCGATTGTCCAACTTGCTTTCGTGGATTAGCGGAAACAACTCTCGCACGAGCTTTCGATAATCGCGTCCGCCGGAGACGATTACAAACTCTTTGCCCTTGCCCGTGATTTGCGTGCGATAACGATAACGAACGCGCCCGCCGCGCCGCAACGTGCGTACTGCCTGCGTTTCGACTGTTTCAAAGTCGTCAACTGCGAGCTGTTTGCGGTAACCAAAAATTAGCTTAAGAAGCGTGGCTAAAGGACCGTGGCGACGTAGTGAAACGCCATCGAAGACGATGCGATCGCTGAGGGCGAGTAACGGAACTATCAGCCATGCAGCGGCGATCAATCCAAGCGCGGCGGCATCGTGTTGTGCACGCAGAAGAAGTGCGGAAACGAAAGTGATGACGCTCGCCAGCGCCAGGTACGGTCCGGGTGACACGCGCACGCTGGCGACTGTAAGTCTTTTCTGAGCGCGCTCCCGCTCTTCCTGAACTTCGGAGAGGACGGGCAGGCTGTCCAATTCTTTCGTTTCGCTCATCTTCTTAATTGATCGTTCGGACAATCAACCGGCACGTCGAGTGTAAAACTGCCTCGCGATTGACCCGGCTCAGTGTATCGCAAGTCGGCTAATTGAACGAGAGTCTGCGTGGTACAACCGGGATCTTCGAGTTGTGCAACCGGAAAACGCGCAAAGCCGAGGAACACCCGGACTGGTCTTTGCTGCGCGATCGTGTCCAATGTCTGTTTCAGTTCGCCTTCGGGTTTGGCGTAACGGACAGCGTCGGCTGTCGAGTTGTCGCCCATGATGCCGACCTCGAAGCGATACGTGGCGCGATCAGTTTCAAAGACGAAGTCCCAGCGAAATGGATTTGCCAGTCGTGGCATTGCGGCGACTCGCGCCACGACTTCGCCTCTCGCGCTGACCAGTCTTGCTGCTGCTTCACTGCCACGCGCGACGGCTCTCGCATGAGCAAACCCAAGCGCGCTCCAGTAACAAAGCACGAGTGCAAACGCGACGAACGCGATCCTACTGCCCCCTCGCTCTCCTGCGTCTTTGACGAAGAGCACTATCAACACCACTAACGCGAGGATCCATAAAAACGCGATCAGCCGTGCATTCGGCAGGTTGCCACTGCGCGGACTCGCAACTATCAGAAACGTGAGGACGGCGGCGACCGCAGCCCAGCTGAATTTCAAAAGCTTCGTTCGTGCGGTCAACAGAAAGGAGGCACCGCCGAGTATCAACCATAAAAAAGGATCTACGATGAAGACGAGATCGCCGTACGACCACTTCTGGCTCCACGGCAGCCAAAAACGTATGCCGTAGTTGTTGGTCCAATCCAGTAAAGGATGAGTGGCGCTGACGATGAATGAAGCCAGCATCAATCCCTTCAGTTTCGTCTTTGCCGGTTGATGGCGAAATCTCGACCAGAGCCGGTCAACGAAGTGGAATATCAGAGGCAAGAGGATCGCCAGGGCAATCACGCCGGCGATCGCGTGAGTGATGCCTCGATGATGTTGCAGGAAGTCCCACCTGTCTCCAAATGCGAGGACGATGATGTCTGAGTCGGGAGAGTTGGCGGCTAACAGGCACAGCGCGGTCGCTCCCGGAGACAGTCTTTCCAATCCCGCCCTTGCCGCCGCGAGACCGACGAATGTGTGGGTAAGATTGTCCATTAACCAATGCGGGACTTGGGTGCAAACTGTAGGGGCGGCACTCCGTGGCCGCCCGTCTGGCTTAATTC
>DATENQ010000235.1:0-23764 GCA_035275005.1 Pyrinomonadaceae bacterium
CGGGACGCCAAAGCCATCAATCACTTACATGAAATCCCGTTTTCACGGTGCGTCCAATAAGCGTCCATTAACGCCCCGCCTTTGTGCGAATGCCAGGCCTTTGAATTCCCTGTAAATCGTTTCTTTCAGGGCGGCGACTCAGCTTCGATTCCCGTACGGACGCCAAAGTAATCCCTGTTTGATGTTTTCTTCACCTAGCGATGGTCGGAGCCGAGGTCTTTATGTCTGTGTTAAAATGCATACCAATGAGTACCGAACTGCTAAATCGGATCACCTCGAACCCGCGTCAGTGTGGCGGGCGTCCGTGCATTCGCGGGATGCGAATCCGCGTCAAAGACGTTCTTGACATGCTCGCCGGCGGTGCTTCGGAAGAAGAGATACTCGCTGATTTTCCCTACCTTGAACCTGACGATATTCGAGCGTCTCTCGAATACGCCGCCGCCCAGATCGATCACGCGGTGGTCACGGTCTCGTAGTGAACTTTCCTGGTCGATGCTCAACTGCATCCCGGATTGGTTGCAGTTGGCAATCCCTCTTCCTTCATGAATCGCAGAGTGCGATTCATTCGCCCCAAGCCTTAGCTGGATGCCCGGTTTTAAGATTCCTCGCGTACTAGTCAAGACTCTTCAACTAATAGTTCCTACGTCAGCGAAGTTCTGTTTCACAGTCACGGTGAACGTCGCTACGTGCAAGAAAAAATTTTTGGTCAATGGTAATACGCCAATTTTTTTTCATCTTCACGAGGTACAGGAACCATTTCACTGCACGCCAGCCCCGCTGACCGCAATGTGAAGGATCCTTTCTACCACGCTCAGTTGAACTAGACTTCTTGTCTATTTCGTCATTGCTACTTTCGCGCTCAGGCAGAGATTGGCGCCGGCAAACCTCAGGAGATTCTCATGAAAAGAACATCGCTTTTCTTCGTCATCGTCATCACGCTTTTTGCCCTGGCCATCATCCCTTCAGCGCGAATGGAAGTACGTAAAACATCAGCGCCGGTAACAAAGCTCGCACACTCCAAAGTATCAATGACGGCGGCTCCATTTGCCCCACCAACGGTGACGCTGACGAGTCCTGTTAATAATGCGCAGTTTATTGCCGGCGCCACCATTCGACTCAGCGCTAACGCCGCGGACAGCGACGGCACGATCAGCAAAGTCGAGTTCTACCAGGGCGCCGTGAAGCTGGGCACAGTCACTTCAAGTCCTTACAACTTCGACTGGCTCAACGTGCCTGCAGGCAACTACGTACTCACCGCAATCGCGACTGACAACCAGTCACAAACGACAACTTCGAGCGCCGTCAATATCGCCGTGCTGGCACAAGTGAAACAGTTGGTGAACTGGTCATCTATCACCAACGGCACCGATCTCGGCAATGGCTCGGTGCGCAAGACATCCACCGGGGCCTGGGACTTCTCCGCCATCGCACTGCAGACGCTGTTGCCTGGCGATGGCTTCTTTGAGTCAACTGCAGCGAACTTCAATCAATCGATTGCGGTCACGGGTGCGAACGGCCAGGGCCGCGCGGTTGTGGTAGGCAGTGGCGGTTGGGTCGGCATTTACGAAGGCAACACCGAAGTGGCTGCGACTGTGGGCCACATTCCCGCCGAAACGATCACGCCACACGGCGCCGGCGATCGCTATCGCATCGAGATCACTAACTCGATACTGCGCTACATCAGATATCGCGGCGCCGTGCGCGAGGTGATGTTTCAGAGCGCTGCGACTCTGCCCACTTATCCGATGACGGGAAGTCTGACTATGTCGCCGCAAAACGCGGAGTGGCAGAAGACGGTGCTGGCGCAATTGACGCGTAAGGCAACGTGGTCGGCAATCGTGAATGGCATCGATCTTGGTAATGGAAGTGTGCGCAAGACCTCGACCGGTACCTGGGACTTCTCAGCCACGGCGGCGCAAACACTGGCGCGCGGCGATGGCTATTTTGAGTCGACGGCGTCTTACTGGAACCATTCGATCAACGCGACCGGTTCTGATGGCGCAGGGCGCTCGTTGCTGGTGGGCACTGGCGGTTGGGCGGCCATCTACGAAGGCGGAGTGGAAGTAGCGAGCACCAGTCCACTTGGGAACCTCTCGGCACACGCCGCCGGAGATCGTTACCGGCTGGAAATCAGCGGCACCACGTTTCGCTATGTCCGGTATCGCGGTGGGATTCGAACCGTCATCTTTACCAGCGCGAATGCGGTCCCCGCTTATCCTATCTCGTTCAGCCTGGGCATGTCGTTCCAGAACAGCGAGTGGCAGGACACGGTCTTTGCCCAACTCTCCAACACCGTCACGTGGTCCAACATCACTAACGGCATCGATCTGGGTAATGGTTCGGTGCGCAAGACTTCAACCGGAACCTGGGACTTCTCAGCCAGTGCGCGCCAGCAAATGGTTTCCGGGCCCGGCTATTTCGAATCGACTGCGTCATACTGGAATCACTCGATCAATCTCGGTGGTATCGACGGCGCGGGTCGTTCACTGGTTGCCGGCACCGGCGGTTGGGCCGCCGTCTATGAAAACAATGTCGAAGTGGCGAGCACTTCACCACTCGGAAACCTGGCTGCGCATGCCGCCGGCGATCGTTATCGACTGGAGCTGATTAACGGCAAGCTGCGCTACGTGAGGTATCGCAGCGGCGCCAGAACGATTGCGTTTACCAGCACGAATGTAATACCGGCATATCCGTTGGGATTTAGTCTCGGCCTATCTTTCCAGAACAGCGAATGGCAGAACACGATGTTCAGCGACAACGTGCCTGAACATAACGATGCCACCTTCGTGTCGCAAACCGTGCCGGCGACGATGGTTCCGGGCCAGACTTACAGCGTTATCGTGACGATGAGAAACACCGGCACCAGCACGTGGACTCCGGATGGTGATTATCAACTCGGCTCGGATAACTTACCCGACAATACGCGCTGGGGTCCCAGCCGCGTCAATCTGAATGCGACTGTCCGACCGGGCGAAGATGCGACGTTCAGTTTTATGGTCACGGCACCCGCGGCGGGCTCGCATAGTTTCCAGTGGCGCATGGTCCAAAACGGGGTGCAGCGGTTTGGCGCCCTCACGACCAACGTCAACGTGCAGACAGTGAACAACCCACCGACCGTAACGTTGACTGGCCCGTCGCAAGGCGCAACTTTCACTGCCCCGGCCACAGTGCCGTTTACCGCCACTGCTACCGATAGCGACGGCACGATCACAAAGGTTGAATTCTTCCAGGGCACGACAAAAGTAGGCGAGGATACTACATCGCCGTACACCTTCAACTGGACCAACGTGTCCGCGGGTAGTTACGTGCTCAGCGCCAGGGCCACCGATAGTGGCGGCGCAACGACAAACTCGAGCACGGTCAACATCACCGTGAATCCGCCTAACCAGCTGCCGACCGTGAGTTTGACAGCACCGACCAGTGGCCAGGTTTTTTCAGCGCCGGCAAATATTACGCTCACCGCCACCGCCGCTGACGCGGATGGCATCGTTACCAAGGTGCAATTTTTCCGCGGTGGCACCACTCTGATCGGCGAAGACACCTCAGCCCCGTTTAGTTTTGCCTGGAACAACGTCGCTGCCGGCAACTACAGTCTGACGGCCAAAGCTTTTGATAATGCCGGCGCAACTACCACGTCTGCCGCGGTGCCGATTACGGTCAACGCGCTGCCCTCAGTGAGCCTGAGTACACCCACCAGTGGCCAGATTTTCACAGCGCCCGCCAACGTCACGCTTACGGCGACGGCCACTGACTCAGACGGATCCATCACGAAGGTCCAATTCTTCCAGGGCACCACGCTGCTCAACGAAGACACTTCATCTCCATACAGTTTCAACTGGAACAACGTCAGTGGAAACAACTACAGTTTGACGGCCAAAGCTTTCGACAATCTCGGCGGCACCACTACCTCCGCGGCCATCCCGATCACGGTCAATACGCTGCCAACGGTGAGTCTGACCTCACCTACGAATGGTCAGGTTTTCACCGCGCCAGCCAACATCACGCTAAGCGCTACAGCTTCCGATGCTAATGGCACGATCGCCAAGGTCCAATTCTTCCAGGGCGCCACTCTGCTCAACGAAGACCTTACGGCTCCCTATAGTTTCGCCTGGAATAACGTCAGCGCAAACAACTACAGCTTGACGGCAAAAGCTATCGACAACCACGGCGGGGTCACGACTTCAGCAATAGTAAGCGCGTTCGTTACCAATGCTCCTACCACAAGCATCACCAGCCCGGCCAACAACTCGTCCTTCGTGGTTGGGTCGAACATCACCATCAATGCGTCCGCTTCAGACACGGACGGATCAGTCGCCAAGGTGGAGTTCTTCCAGGGTGCGGTTAAGCTTGGCGAAGACACCACCTCACCATACAGCTTTACCTGGAACGGCGTAGCCGCGGGGAGCTACTCACTGACAACACGTGCGACGGACAATCTCGGAACAACCGGAACCTCCGCTGCGGTCAATATCAACGTAATTGCCCCGAGCGCAATGGCCCGGCTCGATCCGAAGAACCGTACCGGGGGCGGCGGCGAAGATCCGCTTTCGCGTAACTACAATTGGACTGTGCCGCTGCTTAACTTGCCAGGACGCGGGCTCGATCTCGGGTTGTCGCTTAGCTACAACTCTCTTGTTTGGACCAAAAACGGCAATTTCATTTCCTTCGACGAAGACGGCGGCTTCCCCGGTCCGGGATTCCGTCTTGGCTTCCCTGTAATTCAAAATCAATACTTCAACCCCGAAGTAAATAAGAATGCGTTCCTGCTGATCATGCCTGACGGCAGTCGCGTTGAGCTGCGCCAGGTGGGTGCCACCGTATTCTATGAGGCGGCCGACTCTTCACATTTGTTGCTTGACAGCAGCTCGATGGTGTTGCGCACAACCGACGGAATGCAGTTGAAGTATGTCTCGAAGGTCACTGGATTTCAGTGCACCGAGATGAAGGATCGCAACGGCAACTTCATCACAGTTAACTACACCAGCTTCGGACGTATCGATACGATCGTCGACACGCTGGGCCGAACGGTCACGTTTAACTACAACGTGTCAGACAACACGCTGACTTCAATCACACAGAACTGGGCCGGACAACCAAACCACGTCTGGGCGTCGTTCACCTACGTCAACAGTGAAATTCAAACAAACTTCAATGGTGTTACGAACGTGGGCCCGATAAATGGCTCGATGGTCAAAGTGTTGCGCAGCGTCGTGGTCAATGACGGGGCGAGCTATCTCTTCGACTATACAACCTGGGGCCAGGTCTCGAAGATTTCCAAATTCGCGGCCGAAGCCAATCACTTGCTCAATTATCGCTCGTACAATCTGGCTCCCAACGCGAACAGCCAGCAAAGCGATTGTCCACGTTTCTCGGAGCGCCGCGATTGGGCCGAGAACTGGAACCGTGGCGGTTCACTCGGAGCGTCAGGCTTGCCGGCAGGTCCTGAAGAGGAAGTCCTTTCATCGTCATGGACTGATCCGGCGCCTGCATCGTGGACCATGCCGGATGGAACGTCGCAGTCAGGTACGGTTGCGCAGGTCACGTCAGTTGACGGCTCTTTCGTTAAGACCTACTTCGCCGGCCAGATAGGCACGGGCAACGGCTGGCAGCGCGGCCTGGTATCTTTGGTGGAGAATTACGGCCGCAGCAAGCCAAACGATCCAATCATCAAGCAGAAGAGCGTCGCCACGAAGTGGACGCAGGATGATACGAATGTTTCTTACCCGCTGAACCCGCGCGTGGACGAATCCAGCACTTACGATTACAACTCTTTAGGACAGATCCAGACTCGCGCACGAACGCGCCTTACGTACGAAGCTATAGACCTGGGCAACGGCATGAGCTGTCACCTGCCGAGCGATGTTTTTGTGTACCAGGCAAACGCCAGTACGGTATTGCGCCGTACGCATACCCAGTACAACCTCAATACTGCTTACATCAGTCGCCGCATTTTGGGATTGGTAGATGAGAAGCTCCTCTACGAGATTGATCCGATTACGCTGGCTGAAACACTGGCGGCCAAAACTGAGTTCGACTACGACGACCTAACGCAGTCGATCCAGGGGAACGACGCGCCGGTCCAGCATGACACCGCCTACAACTCGGGCTTTGTCCTGGGCCGCGGAAATATGTCGAGTATCAAGCGTCACGACGTTAGTAACTCGGGGCAGTTCACAATCAAGACGTTTAAGTTCAACACGGCTGGAGCGCCGGTGTTGTTAATCGATGCGTCGACCCACCAGCAGTCGATCAGCTATGCTGATTCCTACTCGGACGGAAACAATACCCGCAATACACTGGCTTATCCGACCAGCTTCACGAATGAAGACAACTTCACCGCAACGGCGACATACAACTTTGACTTCGGCGCGGTCACGCGCACGCAAACTCCCGCGCCCGCTGGTCAAAGTGTGGGAGCGATAAAGAACTTCACCTATGACTCCAAAGCCCGCTTGCTAAAGGTGGCTTCTCAAGTCGGCACCAACACCGATTTCACTCACACTCGTTTCGAATATCCGGACAGCCTGAATCGCGTAGAGACTTATATCACCATGCAGGCAGGTGCGGGCGAGGCCCGTACGTTCAATGTCTTCGACGGGCACGGCCGTGCGTTTGCAACTGCTACTTCCCACCCGGGCAGCACCGGCGGGTTTAGCGGCCGGCAGGTTCTCTATGACAACCTGGGCCAGGCGATCAAGTCTTCAAATCCGACCGAGACCAGCGCCACCCCCATCGGAACTCCAACTCAATGGGCAGCAGTTGGTGACGACGCCAGCTGGCTCTATTCCCAGCAGACTTATGACTGGAAGGGACGTCCGCTGGTAACCACAAATCCCGATCTAACTACGAAGGAGGCAAGCTACTCGGGTTGCGGCTGCGCCGGTGGCGATACGATAACCCTGACCGACGAAGGAACTATAGATGCGGGCGTTTCCAAACGACGCCAAACGAAGATATATCGCGACGTTCTGGGTCGCACGGTTAAGACCGAGGTGCTCAACTGGCTGGATGGTAGTGCCTATGCAACCGTCGTCAATACTTACAACGCGCGAGATCAGTTGACTGAGATTAAAGAATATGCGGGCGCCGAAGGAAGCGGCACGTCTCAAGTCACTACCCTGATCTATGACGGTTTTGGTCGTCTCAGGACGAAGCACCTACCGGAATACGATTTGGGGCTGGTAACTACGTATGACTACAACCCCGACGATACAATACAAAAAGTCACCGATCCGCGTGGAACTACCGCCACGCTGTCCTACAACAATCGTCGACTCCTGACAGGCATCGTCTACGGCGTACCGCAAGGTTCAACCATTCCAGTCACAGCGCCCGTGGCGATCGGCTATGACGCCGCCGGCAACCGTAGCTCAATGTCCGACGCAATGGGCACCGTGAGCTATCTATACAACCAGCTTTTACAAATGACCTCCGAGTCGCGCACATTTACCGATACGACTAACACCTCGATGAATAACGTCACTCGGGCCAATTCGTACGATTACAACCTTGGAGGCGAAGTATCGAGCGTAACCGATCCCTGGGGAGCGGTAATCAATTACGGTTTCGATGCGACAGGCCGAATAAGTAGCATTTCAGGCACTGGTTACCTGGTCTCGCAGTTTGTCTCAAACATGCAATACCGAGCCTGGAATACTCTCAAGTCGCAGACAAATGGCAATGGGTTCACTGAAACCGCGACTTACAACTCGCGGCTGCAACTGACTGGCTTTGAGGTGCGCAAACCGAGCAATGAAATCGTAATGTCCAGCACTAACCAGTATTACAATGATGGACAGCTCAAGTTCAGTGATGCTCTCGATGAACGCTTCGACCGTGCCTTCTCCTACGATCACGTGGGACGAATCAAAGAAGCCTACTCTGGTTCAGCGGCACGCGACTTTAACAATGGAACGTCAGGTAGTACGCCTACCGGACCTTATCGTCAGAGTTTTCAATACAACGCCTTCAATCAAGTGACCCAGGACATAAGTTTCCTCTGGAGTCAGGTCGCCGAAACAACCAACAGCACGTTCGTTAATAATCGACGAAGCGGCTGGACTTACGACCAGGCCGGCCGAATGATTGCCGACGGAACCACAACCTACCAGCGAGATGCTGCCGGCCGGATTACGCGGAGGTCTGGTGAAGTGGCCACCTCTACGGTTATCTACGACGGCAATGGGCAGGTAATCAAATCAACCTTGGTCAGGCCGAGTATATTGGGCCATACGCAAACTATCAGGACCTATTACATGCGAGCGACACCAATGGGCAACGCGGTCATCGCAGAGATTAACAGCTTTGGAGCAAGGTCCCGGGGCTACGTGTATGCAGGCAGACGGCAAGTGGCTGAGGCTAGTCCCAACTTCGTCCAATGGAAACACCAGGACCCGGTCTCGGGCAGCGGTGGAGAGAGTTTGGACACGGGCTTCTATAGCAGATCAGAGGAGTTGAACGCTGTCGGCGTCAATATCGGCCTGGCAGCGCCACCGCCGCCGGATCCGGAAACGGATACGCCGGAACCCATACTCCGCGGCCTGAACTTATTTGGTGGCTCAAGTTGCAGCGCTTCCAATCCCAACTGCACCACTTGTTACCTCGATGGAATCGAGAGTAGCTGCGGACTCGTGATGAACCTGGCCGCGGCCGGCGCGGTGCAAGCCAGGGCTGAAAATAGCCGTGGTGAGGTCATCTACGTTGATGTTGAAGTAATCCTGGGGGTTCTGCGCGTTCCCGATGGCTACCGAAACACCACGTCAGAGCGTGATGGGGCCTGGGTGCCAATGAATCCGGATGATCCCGATTCTCCCTCGATTTGGGATCCCAACTCCACCACCTTTATTTTCAACATCAACCATATTCAAGCTTCCTTTATTTCGTTGTCAGTGCAACCGCTGTTCACGCAGTCAACCCCGACTGTCGATCCCAAAGTGGATCCGAAGAAAATAGAGGGAACAGGAAACAGTTCGAACTGCAATTTGTCGGTGTCCTTCGAAAGTGGGACGAACTACGACAGTAACCCTAATGCGCCAAACGGCCCAGGAACGATTCTGTACATGGGTCAGACCCAATTCGGCCTTGGTTTCACGGTTACCGGCTACGCGAAGGGAGGAATAGGGATGATAGGTAATGATACAAATCCCCAGAATCCAGGCGGCGTTTGGAGGCTGGAGCAATGGACGGCAGCCTACATAGAAAAGAACGGAACGGTGACCAAGAACGACGCCGCTGCCTGGTTAGATATCAGTAAGAACATTCCTTTCAAGGCAACCGACAACAATTTCACTTACTACGATCATCCTGGCCATCGACCTGATCCTGTTACCAATAGTATGTGGGGAGTTGACCGGTACAATAACTTTCTCATTAAGGTGTATAACGGGAAAGAGTACTGCCAGGTGGAGTTCAATTTCGTTTATCGCAACCTGGGTCCTGGTTATGAGATCCACTGGTACAGAGGTTTACGGAATTGAGCCAGAGGACAAGAATGAAAGACCACAGCCTCAAACTCTTTGCGCTCACTCCGCTGATCGTGACATTGTTTATCACGCAGCTTGCCAGTGAAAGATATATGGTTAGAGTTGAATCTTCATCCCATGAGAGTGAGCAACACGCTTGTCTGACTAAGCAGGAGCTCGCGCTCACGGTGCAAGAGTTTTCATCAAGACGAAGCTATCCGGAACTGGAGCGAGCCAGGCGGCGATTACTTGATAACGCAAAGCTTTCTGCTGAGTGTAGAGGACAAGTTATCGCCGCCCTTATCGAGGCGATGGATAAGCCCCAGATCGATTTGTTGCGAGACTTTGATTTGTGGCGATACGGCTCCAGCTTGTTAGCAGATGTAAAGGGAATAGAAGGCCTGGATCTTTTGATAAAGCATCTGGACCTAACGGATGGGACCTCGATTAACGTAAGTCACTATCCAGCGATGGAAGGCGTGATCAAATTCGGGCCGGCGGCAATACCCAAACTCGGTGCCGCTTTGCGGGAAAATACGGATCGCAACTACAGACTCAGGGCGATCTTCTGTATCGCACAGATCGGCGGACCAACAGCCGTGCCAGTGTTGAGAAATGCACTCTCCTCAGAGTCAGATTCATGCGCGCACAGATTCATTCAAGTATCTATCGATGCGCTGAGCAATCCTCGAGCGCCAGGCGAGATCACGGTACAAGATCGCGAAAAATGGTTCGCTGCGTTCTCATGCAACCCGTGACAATCTCCCTCGCTAAAGTGCCACTACATAACGGCCACCATACCCGGCAAAGCTGAAATTGAGTCAGTGGCTTCTATTTTTAAGTCGCATGGCTTTGGTTTCGAATTGATCTCGAATCCTCATGTAGCTCAGCAAATCGGGCCACATGATTACTACGTTCTTACGAGCGGAAAGTATTGCGACTGCGGGACAGCTTTAGGATCGCTAAATGATCGAGTGCCGGCTAAAGCCGTTGATTATGAGCCGCAGGTTAGGAAATTCCGGAAGCAAGGTTGGAGCGAGGCAAAGATAAAGCGCTGGCTTGAGCAGAAAGAGCAAACCAAAGAGCGACACTTACGCGAGGATGAGGCGCTTGCGAAAGGCGGTGACCCTGAATTGGATCGTTGGATCATGCTCTTCAACGAATTAATAAGGGTTAGACAGATTCCAACAGTAGGCTTGCTTTTGCATTTTTATCACGGAACCGTTGAAGGTGAACGAATAAAGATTCAGCGTCGAGAGAGACTGAGACTTTCAGAAGTTACGGCGGAGCGCCTGATGAAGATCGAAGAAGATGTGTTGTACGAAATTATTTCCTGATGGGCCGCACCACCGAAAATCCGTGACGACGATTAGTAGTGTCGTAATCTGAGGAGCTTATTGGATCGGGTCAGTACCGTAACGCGGTAGCGTCGGGTCAGCTTGTCTTCTACATAGTGATGCGCCAGGCAACCCGACGCTACCGCGTTACGGTACTGACCCCGATCCAACGACGGAGCGCTATAGTTTTCAACACAGGACACCACCCGATGATCCATTCTGTTGACAGCACCCACAATTGCGATTAAGGTATCGCCTGCTTCAACCCGACAACACACCTCCCAACCCAGAAAAAGTGCAAGCGGTTTTGTGTCATTCCCCCGCTGTACCTCTCTTCAGAGGCTGGCCCAAACCCGTAATTGCTTGAGCGAATTCTCTAGCCCATTCAAAGGAGCTCATAATGATGCGAAGTTCCATAAATCGCCGTGTGGCGATCGCGATCGTCGCGTTGCCACTGCTGCTTGCAACCGGCGTCTCTACCCTTTCGCAACGAAATAACACCCCTGACAAGCAACCACCCATGCGCGAACTGTTGCAACTGCCTGGACGAACAATCAGCGAGACAAAAGCTGCCCGCCCCAGCAGTGATTTAAAACTGACAGGCTATCGCGTTGAAGAAGTCCGCTTGCCGCGCAATTTGACCGTGGAAGTTCGTGGTCAACAAGCTGTTGTCGATAAAGCCTGGCGCGTCACTGTGCAAGGTGGTCCATTCCCCGTTCGCGCACTCCCCGCAGTTGTCTGGATTGACGATCAAATCGTCGGCAACGGCATCGAAAACGAAACGCTGTCGCAGATCACGGCAATCACGTTCGACAGCACGTTGATACGCGAGGGCGGCGTGGTCTCAGTCTCTTACGGTGAAGATAAAGACACGCGACGAAAGCTCCCGCAAGGACTCCAATTTAAACGGGGAGGAGAAAACTAATGAAAAGCCACATTCGCATTCTTTCGATCGCAGTTTTCTTTTTCCT
This sequence comes from Pyrinomonadaceae bacterium, assembly GCA_035275005.1. Classification (GTDB taxonomy): domain Bacteria; phylum Acidobacteriota; class Blastocatellia; order Pyrinomonadales; family Pyrinomonadaceae; genus PSRF01. The sequence continues at coordinate 11,770 of DATENQ010000235.1, forward strand.
GCTGGCCGGTGTCGCGCCGGTGCTGGGGCAGGATCCCGGAGCGCCGGGTCCGCTCGCCGTAACGCGCGAAGAGTACAACTTTGGCGACACGGCGTTTCAACCCTCAGACTTTCCCGGACCAGTGGAACTACTGGCTTCAATTCACTATCCAACCGCGCTGGCTGGTCCATATCCCGTGATTATTCTTCTACATGGACGCCACGCCACGTGCTTCAGTGGCTCTGGAGGCCAATTCCTACAGTGGCCTTGCACGAATAATCGCCAACCGATTCCGAGTTACAAAGGATACGATTACGTTTCAAACGTACTCGCTAGCCACGGCTACGTAGTGGTCTCGATCAGCGCAAACGGAACCAACGCGGTAGATAACGCCGTGAACGATCTCGGCGCGCTGGCGCGAGCAGAACTCATTCAAAAACATCTCGACATCCTCAAAACTTTCAACACCACCGGAGGTGCGCCCTTCGGAAACAAGTTTGTCGGCAAGTTTGACCTGACCAGGGTTGGCACCATGGGCCACTCGCGTGGCGGTGAAGGGGTGGTGCGTCATTACGTTTTGAATAACTCGTTAGGCGCGCCGTACGGCATCAAGGCCGTCTTCCCGTTAGCGCCGGTAGACTTCAATCGCTTTGTAGTAAACAACGCGGCTCTTAACGTGCTGCTGCCTTATTGCGACGGCGACGTCGCCGATCTTCAAGGCGTCCACTTTTATGATGACGCGCGTTACAACGTGCCGGGAGATCAGTCTCCTAAGCACTACGAGCTCGTGATGGGCGCCAATCACAATTTCTATAACACCATCTGGTCGCCAGGTTCGACTACTATTCCGGGGGCGACAAATGATTGGCTTTTTGTGCCTAACGGCCAAAACGATTCACACTGCGGCACCAAGCAAGGCAATCAGAGGCTGACCGAAGCACAGCAACGTGGCACTGGCCTCGCGTATATGAGTGCGTTCTTCCGCGCGTATGTTGGTGGAGAGAGTCAGTTCATTCCGATCCTGACAGGTGCTGCGCCACCGCCACCTTCGGCGCAGACGAATCAACTGTTTGTGTCGTATCACGCACCGGCTGCTCTACGGTTTGACGTGAACAGATTACTGAACGACACCAATCTTTCAATCAACACTCTCGGCGGCGCGGCAACTCAAATTGATCTGACGCCATATGAATTGTGTGGTGGAGGAGCGCCTCCGGCAAATAAATGTCTACCCGATCAGCTTAACGCACAGCAGCCCCACACGACGCCGAGCGCGCGATCGTCGGCACCTGGTATGAGTCAGCTAAAGACCGGTTGGAATAACTTAACCGGCAATTACAGAAACAATATCCCTCCGTCGCTGGGTAATGTTTCCGGATTTCAAGCGGTGCAGTTTCGCGTCAGCGTCAACTTTGCCGATGTGCGCAACGTTCCGGGTCTCACGCAGGACTTTCGCGTGGTGTTGACGGACGCATCCGGATCATCGGCATCGGTGCGAGTCAGCGATTTTTCGTCGGCATTGTTCTACCCACCGGGCGAGATTCTGGCAGTGCCGAAAGTAGTTTTGAACACTGTGCGCGTGCCGTTGAGTGCTTTCAACGGTGTGAACCTTAATAACGTGAGATCGGTGCAGTTTACGTTCAATGAAAGACTGCAGGGAGGGCTCTTGATCACGGACGTGGCGTTCGCCTCCGCCCCACAGTAAGCGACTTGTTGCTGAATTTGAATTGTCTTTAGGTTTTTGGCTGTATTGATAAGTCTCCAATCGAGTCGCGGACGTTAAGTTACTCAGTGCGGCAATCTTAATGATCCGCGCCTCGCTTGGAATGGTCGTTGCCTCAGAACAAACACGACCCCACTCGTCTGCGAAGTTTTGCACTCTCGTACAAAACTTCATCTGCGTTCACCCGGGCCGTCATCATTCGAAACAATTAACAACGACAGGCCGCCAGTCGTTCCAAAAAGGGAGAATGCATATGATCAAAGCTACAAGACTATTGATGCTAATGACAGCATTGCTCGTGGGCCTTTGCTGTCCCGCCTTAGCACAAAACACCGGGTCGGTTGCGGGTGAAGTGAGGGATGAAAAGCAGGCTGTCATCACCGGCGCTACGGTGACCCTGAAGAACATCCAGACTAACGAAGCCCGCACCACACAGACCAACTCCGATGGTCGCTACCACTTTGCGAGCGTGCCTGTCGGCGCCTTTGAGATCACAGTTGAGAGTACCGGCTTTGCAAAATATCAGCAGTCGGGAATTACTCTCGCTCTCAACCAGAATGCGATCGTCGACGTCACTATGAAACCTGGCGCGGTGCAGGAAGTGGTGAACGTCGTCGAGAACGCGTCGATGTTGAATACCTCGACGCCGGAGGTCGGCACACGCTTCGACGAGAAGCGTTTGTCTGAACTGCCGCTCGCCACAACGCGGAGCGTCTACAACGTCGCGCTCTCCGCTCCAGGCGTTAGCCAGTTGAACATCGGTCAAACCGCTTTCGCCGGCGGTACAAACTTCTCTTCGAATGGCGGGCGCACACGTTCCAACAACTTCATGATCGATGGTCAGGACAACAACAACTTCGGTGTCGCCGGTTCGACGATCCCGTTGAACAATCCTGATGCGATCCAGGAAGTCAGACTGGTAACGAACCAGTTCAGCGCCGAGTACGGCCGCAATTCCAGCGCCGTTTTCAATGCGATCACGCGCAGCGGCACGAACGACTATCACGGCTCCGGTTTCTGGTTTCACAACGACAACGCGCTGAACGCATGCAGCAACGTGCAAAAGGCCGGCACAAATGGTTTCTGCAATCCAAATAGCGCCGATCCGTCGCATCGCAAAGCGCCGTTTCGAATTGAGAATCAGTTAGGCGGAACGATCGGTGGCCCGCTCCATTTACCGCGCTTTGGCGAAGGTGGACCACGCTACATCAGCGGCCGGGATCGGACGTTCTTCTTCTTTTCGATTCAGCGTTGGTGGGATCGCCAACTCGGTGTCGGTCAGGCTCTAAACGGCGCACCGACCGCGGCAGGCAAAGAGATCATCCGCCAGGCCGCAGGTGACTTGCCGCAGGTTCGAGCGTTGCTCGACTTTCTGCCGGCCGCCGCGACGCCTCTGAATCGGACAGCGCAGTTTCAGCGTAATGGACAGACGTTTACCGTGCCTCTCGGATCGTTGACCGGCGCACAGTCTTCGACCTATGACGATTGGCAGACTTCGATTCGCATCGATCATCGCTTTAGCGATAAGCACACGCTCAATGGTCGCTATCTGTATCAGGATTCCGGTGCCTTCGGCAGTATTCCCGGAGTGGCCGCTTCGCAAATCACGCCGCCGGGATTTTCCTCAATCGTACCCGCGCGAACACAGGGCGTGAATTTGCAGTTCATGAGCGTACTCTCGCCAAAATGGATCAACGAAATTCGCGGCGCGTTCCTGCGCAGCGCTAATGCGACTAACGCACTGGATCCGAGTTCAGAGTTGATTCCCTCGATGGAGGTAGTCGAACTCGGGTTGCAGGGATTCAATGCTGGTCCAACGCGGACAGCAATCGGGCTTGGCGTGAATCTGCCGCAGAACCAGGTGCGAAACACCTATCAACTTCAGGACAATATTTCTTATACCAACGGAAATCACGCCTGGAAGTTTGGCGCTGATATTCGCCGTAACCAGTTGCATCAGCTCTTTAAGCCAACCACGCGCGGATTGCTCGAGTATGCTTCGCTCGACTTTCTGGTTAAAGACTTCGCGACGCGTGCAAATATCAACAAAGACCTGCCCGGCACGGCGCAGGTGCTTCACAACGACTGGCACGACTTCTTCTTCTATGGCCAGGACGAATGGAGAATCAGGCCAAACTTCACGTTGACGCTTGGTCTGCGCTACGAAAATCCAGGCCAGCCGATCCAGGATTTGGTCGACTTCAATCAACCGGTCCTCGCAGCAGCCAACAACGATCCGCGATTCATATTGACGCCGGTTCCGGGTCGCGATAACAACAACATCCAGCCGCGAGTGGGCTTCAACTGGAATCCGCAAACGCGCAGTGATGGCGTGTTGGGCTGGTTGACGGGTGGCGATAAGCTCGTCCTGCGTGGAGGCTTCACGCGCACGCACGACTACGCCTACACAAACATCGCGCTCAACATCTGGAGCTCGTTCCCGTTTGTGGCGGCGGTGTCGTCGTTCCCAACAATTTTAACGACGCCTCTCGGGGCGGCGCCCGTCAACTGCGCACAGACCCCGCGCCCCGCTGCCTGCGTCACCGTGGTTCCGAACGCATTTACAACCCTGCAAAACCCGCCGTTCAATCCAAACACCGTCAATCGGACCATCGTGGACGAGAATTTCCACATGCCGGTTTATGACTCCGTTAGTTTGGAAGTGCAACGCGAGTTCACGCGCGATCTCGTATTACGCGTGGGCTACGTCGGCACAAAGGGAACGGGTTTGTTTGAATCGGTCGACGCGAATCCGGCAATCATTGGCTGCACGAACGCGAGTGCTGCCAACAACTTCTGCCGAACGATACCAAACCAGGGTCCAACTCGCCTGCGTACGAACTCCGGCATGTCCATCTATCATTCGTTGCAGACGAGCCTGGAAAAACGTTTGAGCAGCGGATTCAGCGGGGGACTTCACTACACTTACAGCACATTCATCGACACGATGTCCGAGATTTTCAACGTGTCGTCGGGTGAGATTGCCGTGGCGCAGGACTCTTACAATCGCCGCGCGGATCGGGCGCGTTCGAGCTTCGATCGTCCGCACCGAATCACGGGCAACTTTGTTTACGAGTTGCCTTATTTCCGCGACCAGCAGGGCTTCACGGGCCATGTGCTCGGCGGGTGGCAGTTTAACTCGCAGTTCTCGCTGCAAAGTGGTTCCCCGTTTACGGCGCTGAATGGTTCCGATCCGGCAGCCACACTCGCGAGTATTTCAGCGTTGGTGGGCAATGCGATCAGGCCAAACCTGAATACAACGCTGGACCTGTCGTCGATGAGTGTTGAGGAAATCGTGGCCGCCGGCGGAGGCGCGTTGTTCCGCCCGATCACGGCCGCGCAGCGAGTTGGAAATGCAGGACGAAACATCCTGCGCTCCGACGGAATCAACAACATTGATTTCGGAATTCTGAAGAACACGCGCATCGGTGAGAACCAACGATTGCAGTTGCGCGCTGATTTCTTCAACGTCACTAACTCTCGAGACTTTGGTATTCCAAACTCGATCGTTACTTCGCAGAACTTCCTCAATCAATGGGGGACAGACGGAGGCAACCGCCGTATAATCGTCGGACTGCGCTACGTCTTCTAACGTTCGGAGGAAAGAATGTTACGGCCACGGATCTTGCTCATTCTGCTGGCGGCGTCGATTGTCTGCGCACAGGAACCGAGTGGCGTAGAAGTCGTCAAAGCCAGTTGGAGCAAGATCCGGATCGGCTGGGAGCGCGATCCGTTTGGTGGACCACTCGAAAACTTCGACGAGATGCGTTCGCGCGTGCGTAACGAGCGACGCGTCGCGACCGGTGGCGGCGAACGCGCGAGGCGAGAAGCAAAAGCTGACGAAGCAAACCTCGCCGCGCAACGAGAGAAGAAGCCGTCGCAGTACTATTTCATCTACAAGACGAAGATCAAAAATACTCACACCGCCGCTATCACGCAGCTCGATTGGGACTACGTCTTCTTCGAACGCGACACGGAAAACGAGCTCGGTCGACAGGAGTTCACCAGCGACGAGCAGATTGGACCAGGAAAGACGAAAGAGCTGGTCGTAACCATCACCTCACCACCCACACGCACCATCAGCGTCACCTCTCTCAACCTCGAAGAGCGCAATCGCCTCTCGGAAAAAATCATCCTGGTCCGCGTAAAATACGCCGACGGCACCATCTGGACCACGCAGTCAAACTAGGACGGTGCATGGGACAACCTGGAATAGAACAAGTCAGGAAGAGGGGCTTGCCCCCGCCGCTGCGGCGATTGTATTCTCCTTCAAAAGTCGAGCTTACTCACAAGGCTTTCCTCATGACTCAGAAGTGGTCCAATATAAACCTTCCTGGCGCTTTACAGTATGTAACCGGCAACGTTCGACATCGCATTCCAGTCTTTCAGCAAGATCGGTGCGCTGCAGCCTTCCTCGAAGCGTTGTCACTGCTCTTGCATGATTGGCCCAGTAAGCTAATTGTGTTTGTGATTATGCCTGACCACTTTCATCTGATAGTTAATCCACAGGATGGCGACATTCAAGGATTCACGGGTGCGCTGAAGAGTCTTACAGCGAGGAAAATAGTTGAGATAACGGAAGACAAGCGCTTTGAACTGAAGAAACCTGATAGAGATGGTTGTACGCATCAGGTCTGGCAGGACAGTTTCAAATCCATACCGCTGTGGAGCAACTGGATGATCTGGCAGAAGATTAATTACATTCACGCTAATCCGGTTAGAGCCCGTTTGGTAACATCTGCGAAAGATTATCGGTGGACCAGCTTTAGAGCTTTTTATTCGAGAGCAGACGAGCCGCTGCCTATCGATCAGGATTGGTGGTGGCTTGATGACTTAGAGAAAATGTCCAAGGCAATGAAGGAATTGGGATGGAATAGTGCAGGACAACTTTGCAAAAAATGATCAGCGGGGGCAAGCCCCTCTTCCTGACTTGTTCTATCTCAAGCTGTCTTGACTATTCTCAGCCTACTGGAGTCTAAGCTCTACTTGATCCTGGCTGCCTGAATTTTAGAGCGCCTGGGAATAGAACAGGTCAGGAAGAGGGGCTTGCCCCCGCTCGCAGAAATTTGAGTTTTGCTCACAAGGAGAATATGAATGCTGAAACAATTTGCGCTGGTAGTTTTTATTGGACTGTTAATAACAAACACTTCGACGCAGACGGCGGCGTTGGCGGACCTTGCGTGGATGGCGGGAGATTGGGAGACGGCGCCGGGTGGGAGAAGGCAGATTGAAGAGCACTGGACGCAGGCTGCCGGTGCGTCAATGATGGGGATGAGCCGTACTGTCGCGGGGGATAAGACCGTTGAATTTGAGTATCTGCGTATCGAGCAACGTGCCAATGGCATTTATTACGTGGCGCATCCGAAAGCTCGCTGCCCCGGTACGGATTTCAAACTGACGCGTGCTTCAGCGACCGAAGCAGTGTTTGAAAATCCGCAGCACGATTTTCCGAAACGAATCATCTATCGCAAAGGCGCTGATGATTCACTGACGGCGAGCATTGATGGCGGTGAGGGAACGAAAGCGATGACATATGCTTATCGCAGGGTGAAATAGGTTCTATTAAACGCCCAGGATCGCTTTTGCAATTGAGAAGTAGATAATCAACCCCGTTGCATCAACCAGGGTAGTAATCAGCGGCGCCGAGAGCACTGCCGGATCAACTCCGAAGCGCTGCGCGAGGATCGGTATCAGCGCCCCGACTGTCGTGGACCATACGCAGATCGCAAACATCGTCACCGACACAGTCAGCGCGAGTGCGAGTGGCGCTTGCCAGAGCAGCGCCTGTCCGAAAGCGATCGGCGCAACCATCAAACCCACGAGCATCCCCGTCGTCGCCTCGCGTATCGCGACACGCCACGCATGACGCACACCAACTTCCCCTAGCGCCAGGCTGCGAATCACAGTCATCACCGTCTGCGCGCCGGCATTGCCACCAGTGCCGATCAACAACGGAATAAAGAACGCGAGCGCAACCACCGCCGCCAACTCGTTTTCAAACCGATGCAGCACCGCACTCGTTAGCGTGCCCGCCACAAACAACAGCAACAACCAACCAATCCGCTTCCGCACGACGCGCGAGATCGGATTATCAAAGTAAGGCTTGTCCATCGCACCCGGTTCGACCGCCGCCATGCGCAACAGATCCTCAGTCTGCTCTTCGATCAGAACGTCGATCACATCGTCAACTGTCACAAACCCCACGACGCTGCCGTCCTGCTCGACCACCGGCACTGCGAGCAAGTTGTACTTCCCAATCTTCTGCGCCACCACTTCCTGATCGTCGAGCACATTCACCGTCACCGGCTTACGACGACAAACCTTCAGCAACGGACGATCGAGATCAGCCATCACGAGATCCCGTAACGACACAGCACCGATCAGGCGATCCGTTTCCGGATCCATGATGTAACACGCGTAGATCGATTCCTTCTCCTGCGCGACCATGCGAATGTGTTTGAGCGCGTCGCCAACCGTCATCTTCGGATCGAGCCGCACAAACTCAGTCGTCATGATCCCGCCCGCCGTGTGATCCGGATACTGCAACAGATCTTCCAACTCGGCGCGCACTTCAGGACTAAACTTCGGCAGGATGCGATGCCGTTCGTGCAGTCCCATCTTCTGAATGACGTCGGTGCGCTCGTCGGCCGACAAGCCTTCGAGAATGGCGGCGACACGGGCAGGCTCTAACCGTTCGAGGATCGCCGCGCGGCGGCGCATCGTCGGCTGATCGCAGAGCTCGATGCAGCGAGCGAGCGGCAGCATCGATACAATCGCTGCGGCTTCGGCGAGGTTGAGTTGGTTGAGTAGTTCCGCGAGATCTTCAGGCGGCAGGTCGGCAACTTCCGAGCCGATGCCGACAAAACTTTCATCCAGCCGAAGCTGAATGCGTTCCAATAGCTGCTGCAGATCCGTTGAGGCCGGCATTAATTATTTAGCCACGGATTTACACGGATTAACACTGATCCGTGTTCATCCGTGTAATCTGTGGCTAAACTCCTGTCTAAACTTGGGCGCTGATCGTTTCTTCGGATGTAGGATTCAAAGACGCCTGGGCCGCAGCCAGACGCGCGACCGGAACGCGAAACGGCGAACAGCTTACGTAATCAAGACCAATCTCATTACAAAACGCGATCGATTGCGGATCGCCGCCGTGCTCACCGCAAATACCGATTTTCAGGTCCGGCTTCACACTGCGTCCGCGATCGGTGCCGAGGCGCACGAGTTGGCCCACGCCATCTCGATCGAGTACCTGGAACGGATCGTCTCTGACAATCTTTCGTTCGATGTAGTTCGGCAGAAACCTGCTCGAATCGTCGCGACTAAGTCCGAAAGTTGTTTGCGTCAGGTCGTTGGTCCCGAACGAGAAAAACTGCGCGTGCCTGGCAATGCGATCCGCCATCAATGCGGCGCGCGGTAACTCGATCATCGTGCCGACGAGATACTCGATGGTCATGCCGTGCTCGCCCATCACCTGTCGCGCCACTTCGTGAATCAACTCTGACTGCTGCCGCAACTCTTCACTGACGGAAACCAGCGGCACCATGATCTCGAGCTCAACCTTCTTGCGTTCACCCTGCACCTGGCAAGCAGCTTCGAAGATCGCGCGACACTGCATCCTGGTGACTTCCGGAAACAGCAGTCCGAGGCGACAACCGCGGAAGCCGAGCATCGGATTCGCTTCACGGATGCGATTGACCTGCCGCAGCAACGCTCGCTTGTGATCGATCTCGTCGAGCACGTGGTCCATGTCGCTCAATGTCGTCGCGGCTTTCAACTTCATCTTCAGCTCGGCAAGCTCGGCGCCCAGCTCTTCCGCGTTAGGCAAAAACTCGTGCAGTGGCGGATCGAGTAGTCGAATAGTCACCGGCAATCCGGACATCTCACGAAAGATGCCGATGAAATCGCCGCGCTGTAGCGGCAACAACTTTTCGAGCGCCTTCTCGCGCGCGCCCACGCCTTCCGAGAGAATCATCTCGCGCATCGCCGCGAGTCGCTGGTCGCCGAAGAACATGTGCTCCGTGCGACACAACCCAATCCCTTCAGCGCCAAACTGCCGCGCCGTCTTCGCATCAAGCGGCGTATCGGCGTTTGCCCTGACGCGCAGCCTGCGAAACTGATCCGCCCACGTCATGAGCTTGTAAAAATCGGTACCGAGCGTGGGTTGAATGGTCGGTACTTGTCCGAGAAACACGCGACCAGTTGAACCATCAACCGTGATCCAATCGCCCTTTGTAACCACGGTGCCGTCGACGGTGAACTGCTGCTGGCCGTAATCGATATTCAAAGCGTTCGCGCCGCTGACGCAGGTCTTGCCCATGCCGCGCGCGACCACTGCCGCGTGGCTCGTCATGCCGCCGCGCGCAGTGACGATCGCCTGCGCCGCAACCATGCCGTGGAAGTCGTCAGGACTCGTTTCGAGACGCACGAGCACGACGCGCGCACCTTCGCGCGCCATCTCTTCCGCTTCGTCAGGACTGAACACAACCTGTCCCTGCGCCGCGCCCGGACTCGCCGGCAGGCCCGTCGCGAGCACCGTTGCGTTCGTCTTCGGATCAACCGTCGGGTGCAGGAGTTGATCGAGTTGTTCGGGCGTGACGCGTTTTACAGCCGTCGCCTTATCGATCACTTTTTCGTAAACCATCTCGACGGCGATACGCACAGCCGCAGCGCCACTGCGCTTGCCCGTGCGCGTTTGCAACATCCAGAGCTTGCCACGCTCGATGGTGAACTCGCAGTCCTGCATGTCGCCGTAATGCTGTTCGAGCAGACCGGCGATTGAAGCAAACTGATCGTAAACCTCGGGTATTTCCTTTTTCAGTTGGCTGATCGGATTCGGTGTGCGAGTGCCTGCGACCACGTCTTCACCCTGCGCGTTCAGCAGGTACTCGCCGTAAAGCTCTTTCTTGCCGGTCGAAGGATTGCGCGTGAACGCCACACCGGTGCCGCTACCCGCGCCCATGTTTCCAAAGACCATCGCCTGAACGTTGACTGCGGTGCCCAACGAATCGGGTATGCGGTTGACGCGGCGATAGTCGATCGCGCGCCGGCCCATCCACGAGTTGAATACCGCCGCGATCGCGACGCGTAGTTGTTCGTATGGATCTTCAGGAATCGCCGACTGTTCGGTGAGAATGATCTGCTTCTCAGCGGCGATGATCTCGCGCAGGTGATCGGCTGCGAGATCCGTGTCGCGCCCGCCTTGCGTTTGCGCTTTAAAACGATCGAGCACACGCTCAAACTTCTCATGGGCCACGCCCATGACGATCTCGCCAAACAACGACGCAAAGCGTCGATAAGCGTCGAGCGCGAAACGCAGATCGCCGGTCTGTTCGGCGAGGCCCTGCACCGTCTCTTCATTCAATCCGAGGTTCAAAACCGTATCCATCATCCCCGGCATCGAAAACGCCGCGCCTGAACGAACCGAAACCAGCAGCGGATTCTTCGGATCGCCGAAACGCTTCCCGACCTTCTCCTCGATCCTCTTCAGACCTTCCTTCACCTGCTCCCACATGCCTTCGGGAAAATTCTTGTCGTTCTCGAAGAAGGCATTGCAGGCTTCCGTGGTGACTACCAAACCCGGCGGCACAGGCAATCCGGCTTGCGTCATTTCGCAGAGCCCGGCGCCTTTTCCGCCGAGGAGTGATTTGTCGTCTCCGGGTCCCTCGTCGAAAAGGTAGACCCACTTATTCGTCTTTGGCTCAGTTGTTTCCGGGGTTTCTTCAGTTACGGTACTCATGGCGAATGCAAGTTAACGTATTTCTTCTTATTTATCCACAGATGAACGCGGATGAAACGGATCAGATAAAATAAGTCGCATTATGGCAAATGTAACGAGTCTGAATGTGAATGGGAAGAAACTGCCCATCGACGTCGATTCGCAAACGCCTCTGCTCTACGTTTTGCGCGATCACCTGAACCTGACCGGAACGAAATACGGTTGCGGAGAGGCGCGCTGTGGCGCGTGCACGGTGCTGGTGGACGGGCAGATGATGCGCTCGTGCGTGACGCCGGTGGGGCGGGTCAGCGGCAAGCAGGTCACCACGATCGAAGGACTTGAGAAAGACGGCAAACTGCACCCCTTGCAGGAGGCGTTTCTGAAAGCCGACGCGCTTCAGTGTGGCTACTGCACTTCGGGAATGATCATGTCCGCCGCCGGCTTGTTGAATAAGAACCCGAAGCCTTCGCGTGAAGAGATCGTGAAGCACATGGACGCGAACGTTTGTCGTTGTGGCACTTACCCTCGCATCGTCAATGCGATCGAGATTGCGGCGAAGGAGGTGGCCAAATGAA